>JADGPM010000310.1 GCA_017882425.1 Solirubrobacteraceae bacterium | reverse complement strand
GCCGGCAGCGGCCGGCCGGCGTCAAGCTCGCCGATGCTCCCGCCGGGGCGCAGCTGCGCGCTCTGGGCGCCGAGCGCCAGCCGCGGCCCCAGCGTGCACGCGACGCGCACCGCGCCGCGGCGCGGGATGCGCGCCCGCGGGATGCCGGCGCCGCGCACCTCGGCGATGCCGACCGCGCGGCGCCGGCGCGCGAGCGCGGGCGTGCCCGCGGGGAACGCCGCGTCGAGCACCTCGAGGCGGATCGTGCGAGCCCTCAGCGGGGCCGCGAGCGCGACGCGCCCGTCGGCGGCCACGCTCAGCTCGGGCCCGGGACGCCCGTCGGCGATCAGGCGCACCCGCCGCGGGCGGCGCACCCGCAGCGCGAGCGGCACGAGCGTCAGGTCGCGCAGCGTGGTCGCGGCGGGCACGTGCCACTGCAGCCATGCGCTGCGGCCCCGGATCCAGCCGCCGATCCAGCCACGCCCCGGGAGGCCGTCGAACGCGGACGAGGCCCGGTTTCGCGGACGGCCCTCGAAGCGCGAGGACGAGTCGA
Organism: Solirubrobacteraceae bacterium; assembly: GCA_017882425.1. Taxonomy (GTDB): domain Bacteria; phylum Actinomycetota; class Thermoleophilia; order Solirubrobacterales; family Solirubrobacteraceae; genus F1-60-MAGs163. The sequence goes on along the minus strand of JADGPM010000310.1, from coordinate 4,220 downwards.
ACGTCGCACCCCCGGTCGCGCCGACCAGCGTGTCGATCGCGCTGTCCGGCGTGCGCGGGGCGATGCGCGTCCACGCCTGGACGCTCCAGGCGCGCGGCGCGGGCGGATCGATCGAGCGCCGCCACCCCAGCTCACCGTCCTCCTGGTCGCGCACGAGGCCGCGCTGGCGCTCGGCGACGAGGACCCGCGGCCGTGAGGGGTCGTCGCCGGTCGTACGGTCGAACAGGTAGGTGAGGCTCGTGCGCGTGAGATCGGCTCCGCGCACCGCGTTCTCGGCGAGCAGCGGGGTTCGCAGCGTCTCGGTCGGACGCACGCCCGGGATGCGCAGCTCGCGGATGCCGCCCGCACCGCCCTTGCCGACCGGCGGGAGCCGCACGTGGTCGATCACGACGACGAGCCCGGGGACGTGCCGCAGGCCGAGCTGCAGCCGGTTCCAGCCGGGATGCACGGCGAATGCGCGACCGTTGACCGAGATGCGGTCCGGAACGCCGCGCGAGTCGGCGTACGGCAGGAGGTCGACGTGGGACACGTCGCGCGGATGGTCGAAGTCGATCTGCAGCCGCCGGCGGGCGACCGCGAGCGCTCGGTCCGCGACCCAGGCGGTGCGCGGGTCGCCGTCGAGTGCGGCGAACGGCCTGCGCTCGGGGAACTGCGCGAAGCCCGGCGAGTACGGCGCGGTGACCGTGCGGACGCCCCCGCCGAGCACCGCGATCGTCTGCGCGTCGTTCCCGCGGGCGGCGAACGGGTTCAGCTGTGAGGCGTCCTCGGAGATCGTGTCGTCCGGGCCGAGCGTGTACCCGGTGTTGCCGCGCCGGCGCGCCGCGACGAAGATCCGCCGGCGGTTCGAGTCGGAGATCACGACGTCCGCGCCGCGCGCCGCCTGCGCCCGGAGCGCCGCCGGCGTCAGGTCGCCGGCGTAGCGCAGCACGCGCCGGCGGGGAAGTGCCCCGAAGCCCGCAAGGTCGACGACCGCCTGGGCCGAGCCGTCGACGATCGTCTGTGGCGCCCGCGGCAGCACGCGCACGATCCCCCGGGTGCGCACGGCGTAGCGGCGCACCTGCGGGAGCCGCGCGGTCTGCGCGAGCGTCCCTTCACCCGGCGGGACCGACAGCAGCGGGCCATAGGTGCGCGTCGGCCGCCCGTAGCCCTGCTCGGCGAGCACCGCCGCGGCGTCCGCGGCCGAGCCGCCCCCACTGCGCGAGCGGTCGTCGTCGGCTGCGGAGACGATCGCCCCGACGCCCTCCAGGTCGAGCAGCGCCGGGAGCTGGCCCGGCAGTGCGCGCGCCTGCCCGACCAGCGCATCGGTCGTCTGCTGCAGGTCGTAGGCGCGCAGGTCCGAGAACGGGACGATGACCCGCTCGGCGACGGGCCGGTCGGTCAGCGCCGGCAGGATCGGGTCGTAGGTCCCGCCCCAGCGGTAGGCGCCGAACAGCGAGCCGGGCAGGACCATCGCACGGGCGTTCTGCGGCAGCGTGCGATCCAGGTCATGGGCCACATCCACCCATGCTGCCGGGACGTGCTTGAAGCCGAGCTGGCGGTCGAGCCCCACGCCGCGCACGAACGGCCAGACGGTGAGCGCGATCAGCACGAGCGCGCCGGCCGCGAGCGCCGCGCGCCCCGGCGCGGCCCGCACGCGCGCCCACGCCCAGGCCGCACCGAGGCCTCCGAGCCCCGCGAGCCCGAGTGCCAGCAGCGAGCCCGCCTTGTAGGTCGTGCGCAGGAAGCGCACCGGCGCGATGTGGTTGTAGGTGAACGTCGCGCCCGAGCGCAGCGGCGTGCCCTCGGGGAACCCCACGGCCATCACGAGCACCGCGAGCAGCACGAGCGCGAGGAAGAACGACGCGTAGCGCACGCGCCGCGTCCAGGCGAAGCTCATGAGGCTCAGCGCCGGCACCGCGAAGGTCGCAAGGATCACGGGCACGAGCCGCAGGTAGACACCCGCATCCGCCTGGAAGGGGCGCTGCACCCCGGTGTAGCCCTGGCCGATGTAGCTCGTCCAGAACCCCAGCCCGCGCAGCGTCTCGCTGATGCTCGTCGTCGACCAGATCGTCCCCGGCTGCTCGGTGAACGGCAGGAAGTCCTGCGCATAGCCCACGTGCACGAGCACCGCCGCGAGCCACCACAGCGAGGTCGCGAGGCAGATCGCCAGCGTTCGCAGCAGGAAGCGCCCGATGGCGCTCCATGCCACATCCCCCACGCTGCGCTCGTAGACCAGCAGCAACGCCGGGCCGAGCAGCAGCCAGGCCGTGACGGCGACGTTCACCCCGCCGCCCGTCGACGTGAGGATCAGCGCGAAGCCGGCCGGCCACCACCAGCCGCGCGGGTCGCGCACACCGCGGTGGACGCACAGGAGCAGCCACGGGAGTGCCGCGTAGGCGATCAGCGTGATGCTCGTGCGCCCCGCGTACGTCACGACGTAGGGGTTGAACGCGTACAGGAGCCCGCCCGCGATCTGGGCCATGCCGCGCGGGCGGCCCGTGAGCGCGTCGAGCAGTCGCACCATCCCCCACGCCGCGAGCGCCATCAGCGTCCCGAGCCACAGGCGCCCGACGATCCAGGTCGGGATGCCGAGGGTGTGGCCGAGCGCGAAGAACGGCGCCATCGGCCACAGGTAGCCGCCGTACTGCCCCGCCCACACGTGTCCGAAGGAGGTCGACGGCGTCCACGCGCTCAGCACGTCCGAGAGAAACGAGACCGGCGAGACGAACAGGTCGATCTTCGTCTCGGCGACGATCAGCCCGGGTCGCTGGAGCAGCGCCGCGGCGTAGCACGCGACCGCGAGGCCGAGCGGGATCAGGCTGTCGCGGCGCAGGCGCACGGGCGGCGCAGGCTATCCGCGCCACGGACACCGCGGTCGCGGGCCGCACGTATGCTCCGCCGTCATGCGCCGGGGCGCCATGGACATCGTGCGCGCCGGGCTGCTCGCCGGGCCGACCGCACTGGCGTTCGCCAGCGGCGGATTCTTCACGGGCGCGCGCCTGCCCGCAGCGATCGCCGCCTGGGCGCTGCTCGCGGTCGCGGTCGCGGTCGTCCCGGCGCCGGTCCTGCCCGGCGGCGGCGCGGCGCGCGCGGCGCTCGCGGCGCTCGCCCTGCTCGGCGCATGGACAGCGCTGTCGACCTCCTGGGCGCCGTCCCACGGTGCCGCGCGGGACGCGGTCGAGCGCGTGCTGCTCTACCTCCCCGCGCTCGCGGCGAGCACGCTGGCGTGGCGCGATCGCAGGCCGGCCCGCTGGGTCGAGCCGGCGCTCGCGGCCGGAGCCCTGCTGGTCGTCGGGTACGGCCTCGCCGGCCGCCTCGTGCCGACGATCGTGCACCTGAGCGCGAGCCTGCGGGCGGGCGGGCGCCTCGAGCAGCCGCTCACCTACTGGAACGCGATGGGCGCGCTGGCGGCGATCGGGCTGATCCTCTGCGCGCGCATGGCGGGTGACGAGAGCCGGCGCACCGAGCTGCGCCTCGCCGCCGCGGCAGCGGCGGCGCCGCTGGGGATGGGGCTCTACCTGAGCTTCTCGCGCGGCGCCCTCGCCGCGTTCGGCTGCGCGCTCGTCGTCCTGATCCTGCTCGTCCCGACCTGGCCGCAGCTGCGCGCCGCCGCGATCACGCTGGAGGCGGCCGTCCTCGGCGCCCTCGTCTGCGCCCCGTTCGGCGCCGTGCGCGCGCTGCACGGCGGCCCGAGCGGCAGGCAGGGCGCCGTCGTCCTGCTGCTCCTGCTCGGGGCGATGGCGCTGGGCGCCTGGCTGCAGCGCCTGAGCTGCCGCGAGGACGCGACCCACGGCGGCGAGCTGCGCCTGCGCGGGCGGCGGCGCTGGGCGGTCATCGCGCTGGCCGCGGCGCTCGCGCTCGCGCCCTACGCCGCGGCCCTGGGCGAGCGCGGCACGAACGCCGGGGCGGCGCAGGCATCGTTCGGGGCAACCTCCTCGCGCTTCACCGACGTCGGCAGCAGCCGCTACTCCTACTGGAAGGTCGCCGTCGCGGCCTTCGGCGATGCGCCGCTGAAGGGCGTCGGCGCCGGCGGCTACGGGACCGAATGGCTCCAGCGCCGGACGATCGCCGAGCGCGTCCGCGACGCCCACTCGCTCTACCTGCAGACGCTCGCGGAGCTCGGGCTCGTCGGCTTCGCGCTGCTCGCCGCGCTCTTCGCGGCCGTCGTCCTCGCCGCCCGCAGCGCGCTGCGGGCCGACCGCACGCTCGCGGCGGGGCCCGCGGCGGCCGCGCGCGTCTGG
>JADGPM010000309.1 GCA_017882425.1 Solirubrobacteraceae bacterium | reverse complement strand
GCGTGCCGACGATCGGCGCAACCGCGATCAGGATGTCCTGGATCTGCCCGACCGTGACACCGGCGTCCATCGCGGCGCCGACGTGAGCGAGGTAGGAGGCCGCGGGCGCATCAACGGCCACCAGGGCTGCGATCCGCGCGGCGACGAGCGAGTTGGCGTCCAGCCCGCACCGGGCGATCGACTCCGCGGTCATCGCGGCGAGCGTGTCGAGTACCGGGGCTTCAGAAGGTGTGTCGGTCATCGCGATCCTTTCGCGTCAGGGGAGGGTCGAGCCACCAAACCGCAGACGGGCCGCCCGGACAACCGTAGAAATCCCCGGCGCGATGTGGCCGCGGAGGCGCTCAGGGCCCAAGGATGGATGGACGGGACGGATACGCATACGGACGGATGCCCGGGGAGGGTCTTGAACCCCCACGCCCCTCACGGGGCAGCCGGGTTTAAGCCGGCCGCGTCTGCCAGTTCCGCCACCCGGGCTTCGGGGCGCCAGGGTACTGTGTCCAGATGGCCCGAAGGCGCTCGCAAAGAGCGCAACCTTCCGATGCAGACGGTGTTGTTGCTGACGGGTCCCACGTGGAAGTCACTGCTCTCAACAGCGCCGGCATGACCGGCATTCGCGGTCCGAGCCCGTTCCTGCGCCTGCAGTCGGACGAGAAGCTCGTCGTCCTCACACGCCGTGGCAACCAGGCCGCGTACGAGGCGCTGGTCTCCCGCTACAGCGCGCGCATCATCGCGTTCACGCGGCACATGCTCGGGTCCAAGGAGGACGCCGAGGACGTGACGCAGGAGACGTTCGCCGCGGCGTACAACGCGATGATCGCCGACGAGCGCCCGTTGAACGTGAAGCCGTGGCTGTACCGCATCGCGCGCAACCGGTCGCTGAACCACATGCGCCGCCAGCAGGCGATCGGCATCGACTCGTTCGACCATCACGTCGCAGACCACGGCCAGACCGTCGACGACAAGGTCGCCAAGCGCGAGGACTTCCGCCTGCTGATGGGCGACATCGGCGAGCTCGCGGAGACACAGCGCACGGCGCTCCTGCTGCGCGAGATCGATGCGCTCTCATACGAGCAGATCGCGGAGGCGATGGACACCACGGTGCCGAGCGTGAAGTCGCTGCTCGTGCGCGCCCGCGTCTCGCTCGCCGAGGCCGCCGAGGCGCGCAAGCTCACCTGCGAGGAGGTTCGCGAGGAGCTCGGCGAGGTCGCCGAGGGCCTCACGCGGATGTCGCCGCCGGTCCGCCGGCACCTGCGCGACTGCGACCGCTGCTCGGCGTTCCGCAAGTCGCTGCGGGACAACAACAAGGCCATGGCGCTGATGCTGCCGATCGGGCCGCTGCTGATCCTCAAGAAGCTCATGATGGCCCAGCTCGGGACGACCGCGAGCGCCGGCGGCGGCGCCGCCGCGGCCGGCTCCGCCGCCGCCGTCACGACAGCCGGCTCGGCCGGCGCCGGCAGCGCGATCTCCGCCGGCGTCGCGACGATCGCCTCCAAGGCGGCTGCGACGGTCGCGGCCGCCGCGATCGTCACCGCCGGTGCAGTCGAGGTCAACCACGCCGCGACGCACCCCTCGCGCCGTTCGCCCGCCTCCTATGTCGCCCAGGCGCCCGTCACGCCGGCGCCGCGGCCCGTCGTGGTGGCGCCCAAGGTCGCCCCGCCCAAGGTCGCCGCGCAGGCGAAGAGCACCGGCGGCGTGAAGGCCGACACGGCGCCGAGGGCCAAGCCGAAGACCCCGACCACGACGACGACCGAAGCCGCCACCCCGGCGCCGCCGGCGGCGCCCGTCCCGCCGCCGACGACGACCGAGCCCGCGACCCCGCCCGCCGATCCTTCGGGCTCGCAGGAGCAGGTCGACAACGTGCAGCTTCCGACCACGCCGCCCGACACGGGCGTCCCGGTCACCCCCACGCCGCCGGTCCCGCCGACGACGACCACGCCGGTCCCGCCCTCGACCGCGGCGCCGACGCCGCCCCCGACGACCACGCCCGTTCCGCCGGTCGATCCCGCGTCGCCGGTCGATCCGGCGCCGACGCCCACGCCGGCGCCGTAGGACTCGCTCTCAGCCGACGCGGTCGCCGAGCGCTGCGCCCGGCTCCGGGCTGAGCAGCAGGATGCCGTCGGCGCTGTAGGTGCCCAGGACGAGCACCTCCGAGCGCACCGGTCCGATCTGGCGCGGCGGGAAGTTCACGACGCCGAGCACGAGGCGCCCGCGCAGCTCGCCGGCCGGGTAGTTCGTGATCTGCGCCGACGAGCGTCGCACGCCGATCTCCGCCCCGAAGTCGACCCGCAGCTTCCACGCCGGCCTGCGGGCCTCGGGGAACTCCTCGACCTCCACGATCCGCCCGACGCGGATGTCGACCTTCGCGAAGTCCTCGAAGGTGATCTCGTCGCTCACGGGCGCTCGCTCCTTCACGGGCGCTCCGTCCCCAGGCGGAAGGACCGGTAGACGAGCTTCGTCGGCCCGTTCGAGCCGACCGCGTCGACGTTCGGGATGGTCGGCGAGCGCGTGGCGAGCATCGTGATGTCGGCGCCGTCGCGCACGCCCGGCCGGTCCTCGAACAGCAGCGCGCGGCGGCCGTAGACCGTGCGGCCGTTGCGCGTCGTCTGGAACTGGATCTGGTACCCGGGCTGACCGTTGACACGCGCGCGCCCCTCGGAGCGCAGCACGAAGCTCGGGTCGGCCGCGCGCATCTCCGTGATCAGGCCGCCGGCGAAGACGGGCAGCGTCCCGGCCGGGTCGCCGCCGTACGCGGGAAGGCGCACCGGACGGACCGTGACGAGCGCCGGTGCCGCCGTCGACGCCGGAGAGCGCAGCCGCAGCTCCTCGCCGGCGGCCGGCGCGATCCGGTCGAGCTTGTCCGCCTGGTAGACGAGGTTGAACGCGAGTGGGCCGCGGACGACGATCGTGTCGCGCGGCTCGGCGCCGCTGCGCGCGGCGAGCACGACGGCGACGACCAGCACGACGGCCCCCGCGGCGAGCGCGATCCGCACCCAGCGCGGCCAGCGCCGCCAGCGCGGGCCGGCGAGCTCCGAGAGCGTTGGACCGAACTCCGGGCGGACGAGGGACGACATCGCGCGCTGAGGATACGCGCCGGGTTCAATTCCCCAGGTCGAACAGCGCCTCGAGGTCGTGCTTGGAGAACGCCTCGAACGCGACCAGGGTCTGGGTGCGCGCGATCCCCGAGAGCGACGCGATCTGACCGGAGACGACCTCGGCGAGCAGTTCGTGGCGCGGCACGCGCACGAGCGCGACGAAGTCCCATTCGCCGGTGACCGAGTACGCCTCGGCCACACCCGCGATGTCCGCGAGCTCCCCGCCGAGCGTCGTCATGACGTCGCGATCGGCTTCGATCAGGACGATCGCCGTGATCACCGGAGCTCCAGCGTCCCGCCAGGGTCGAGCACGACGACCTGGGCCTTCCCCGTCCCACCGACGTCGGACGCGTAGGCGGCCGCGTCGGTCTCGATCGGCGGGAAGGTGTTGTAGTGGATCGGCACGATCTGGGGCGCCCCGATGAGCTCGGCGGCCACGACGGCGTCGAAGCGATCCATCGTGTAATGCCCGCCGATCGGCACCAGCGCGAGGTCGAGCTGGTCGCGACGGCCCGGCAGCGCGATGTCGCTGAAGAGCGCCGTGTCGCCGGCGTGGTAGATCGTCTTGCCGCCGATGTTCACGACGACGCCGGCGGGGGTGTTGACGGTGCCCTTGGTCGTCGTCGAGGTGTGCCAGGCGGGCACCCAGCGCGCCCAGCCCCAGTCGAACTCGACGGTGCCGCCGAGGTTCGGGTCACGCACGTCATGGCCCACGGGGAGGTCGGCGGCGACGTCGGCGGCGAGCTCGACGATTGCGGCGACGCTCGCGCCGGTGCGGGTCGCGATCGCGACCGTGTCGCCGACGTGGTCGGAGTGGCCGTGCGTGAGGAGGATCGTGTCGGCGGCGATCTGCGCCGGGTCGGCGGCCGCCTTCGGGTTGCCCGTCAGGAACGGGTCGATGAGCACGGTCGTGCCCTCGTGCTCCAGCGCGAATGCGGAGTGGCCCAGGAAGCGGACCGTGACACTGCTCATGCTGATGCTCCTTCCACGTGGTCGGTGTCGGTCTGGCGGCGCAGCTCCGCGGCGAGCTCGAGCCCGACGGCCACGCCGACGAGCATGCCGATGCGCGTCTCCTCGGCGACGAGCGTGCGCACGCCGGTGAGGCGCTCGGCGGGGTCGGCGAGCGCTGCGACGCGGGCGGTCTCGCCCTCGTGGGCAGCGTCGAAGAAGCCGCCCGCCTGGAGCGCGTCGCCCAGGATCCGCTGGAGGCCCGGCGCCGCGTGGGTGACGACCTCCTGCGCGTGCGCGAACCGCTCGCCGTCGGCCAGCGCCGCGACGGCGGCGTCGACCTGTGCGGCGGTGTAGCGGCCCTCGCCCATGGCGGCCAGCCTAGCCACTCATCGACGGGCGAGCGGGACGCCGGCGAGCAGGCCAAGCACCAGGCCGACCGCGCCGGCCGTCGGGCTGGCCTCGGTCGCGACCAGCGGCATCAGGAGGATGACGAGGGCGATCACGCCGGCACCGATCAGGTCGGCGTCGGGTTCGCCGCCGCGGCGCAGCTCGAGCGTCGGGCGCACCGCCCAGGCGGCGAGCAGGCCGAGCGCCGCGCCATTGGCGCCGAGCGCGAGCGGCACGGTCTCCAGCAGGGCGGCCGCCGCGATCCCGCCCATCCCGCACAGGCAGAAGAGGAGCACGACGACCACCGGGCCGTGACGCTGCTCCAGCAGGCCGCCGAACAGGGCGACGGCCACGATGACGGCGACGGCGTACCAGAGGTTCTGGAAGAAGAACGGCGCCGTCGCGACGCGCCACCAGTCGCCGTCGAGCTTGCCGACGACCCCGACGTCGAGGACCGAGAAGACCGCCATCGCGATCGTGCCGAGCGCGCACGCCACCGTCAGGACGATCGTGGCGATCGGCCGGTGCGACGCGTCGGGGCGGATCCCGGGGATCTCGCCCGCGCGCAGCTTCCCCAGCCGGGGTGCCCGTGGCTTCGCCGGCCGGCGGCGATCGCCGAGGTCGGTGCCCTCGAGCTTCGGCGCCCGCTTGCGCAGCCGCGTGCCGCAGTACGGGCACTCGGTGACGTAGCTCGAGACCTCTGAGCCGCAGTTCTTGCAGACGACGAAGAGATCGGGCGCCTGGGGCATCGACCTCCGATGGTAACCCGCCGGGCGCCCCGGCGTGCGCGCTCGTGTGGGCGCGGCGCGTCAGGGCGCCGCCGTCGCCTCCACGATCTCCTTCATGACCTCGCGGAAGTCGTGGTTGGCCTCGTAGACCACCATCTGGCGCGCCGACCCCGTGCCGCGCCGCAGGAGGTCCTCGATGCCGTCGAGCTCCGCCGCCGAGCCGAGATCCTCGGCATGCCCGCGCAGGCGCCCGAGCAGCCGCTCGGTCAGCGCCCTCGCGCCGATGCGCTCGTGGGTCGGCAGGTCGACGAGCTCGGCGTCGAGGCCGTGCCGCGCTGCGAGCCACTTGTTCTCGTCGAGCATCTGCCACGGGTACTCCGACAGCTGCTCACCGGCGTCGAAGTGCTCGCAGAGTTCCTTGACCATCGCCTGGATCAGGGCCGCCAGGGCGAGCGTGTGCTCGACGCGCGTCTGGCTGTCGCAGACGCGGATCTCGACCGTCCCGAGCCGCGGGTGCGGGCGCACGTCGTACCAGAGGTACGTGTAGTCCTCGATCACGCCGCTGGCGATCATGAAGTCGATCTCGCTCGAGAAGTCCTCCCAGTTGCGGTAGCTCGGCGGGACGCCGACACGCGGGAACGCGCGGAAGATCGGCGTGCGCGTCGAATGCAGACCCGAGACGTCCGCCCGCCAGAACGGCGAGTTCGCCGACAGCGCGAGCAGCACCGGGATGTGCACGCGCATGCCGTTGGCGACGTGGATCGCGCGGTCGGCGCCCTCGACGCCGACGTGGACGTGCATGCCGAAGAGCAGCTCCTGCCGGGCCACGAAGCGCAGCGCGGAGACGATGTCGCGATAGCGGTCGCGGCCGACGATCCGCTGGTCCTCCCACATCGCGAAGGGGTGCGTCCCCGCCGAGCCGATCGTCAGGCCGTGCCGCGCGGCCGTCTCACGGACCTGGGCGCGCAGCGCCCGGATCTGCTCCCTGGCCACGGCCGTGTTGGGGCACGGGTCGGTGGAGATCTCGAGCACCGACTCCATGAGCTCCGGCTTGATGTCGCCGCGCGGCGCATCCTCGAGCAGGAGCTCGATCGCGTTCGCGAGGTCGTAGCCCTCGGAGTCGACGATCATCAGCTCCTCCTCGATGCCGAGGGTGTAGCTGGGTCCGGTGAACGCGTGGTCCATGGTCGCGTGAGCGTACCCGCCACCCCGCCCCGACGACCATCCGTGTTCTTCCACAGTCACAGGCGGGTGCCTGGCGGGTACCGTTCAGGGGACACGCACCGAATGCAACCGGGAGAAGACCCAGTGGCCACCGCCCAGATGACGTCGTCGCGCCTCGAGGAGCTCCTCGGCGACAACGCCGACACCCTGCTGAACCACCGCTGCGAGACGATCGACGCGGCCGACCTGCACCTTCCGGGGCCCGACTTCGTCGACCGTCTCTGGATCGACACCGACCGCTCGCCGCAGGTGCTGCGCAACCTGCAGGCGCTGGCCGGCCACGGCCGCCTGGCCGGGACCGGCTATCTGTCGATCCTCCCGGTCGACCAGGGCATCGAGCATTCCGCGGGCGCGAGCTTCGCGCCCAACCCCCTCTACTTCGACCCCGAGAACATCGTCAAGCTCGCGATCGAGGGCGGGTGCAACGCCGTCGCCTCGACGGTCGGCGTTCTGGGCTCGGTCTCACGCCGCTACGCGCACAAGCTGCCGTTCATCTGCAAGCTCAACCACAACGAGTTCCTCTCCTACCCCAACGCCTACGACCAGATCGCGTTCGCATCCGTGCAGAAGGCCTACGACCTCGGCGCGGCCGGCGTCGGCGCGACGATCTACTTCGGCTCGCAGGAGTCGCGGCGCCAGATCGTCGAGATCGCCGCGGCGTTCGAGGAGGCCCACCGGCTCGGGATGTTCACGGTGCTGTGGTGCTACCTGCGCAACCCGGGCTTCAAGGTCGACGGCGTCGACTACCACTCGGCCGCGGACCTCACCGGCCAGGCGAATCACCTCGGCGTCACGATCGAGGCGGACATCATCAAGCAGAAGCTCCCCGAGGTGAACGGGGGCTACAACGCGCTCAACCAGAACGGGCAGTCGTACGGCAAGACGAGCAAGCTCGTCTACTCCGAGCTGACGACCGACCACCCGATCGACCTCACCCGCTACCAGGTGGCCAACTGCTACCTGGGCCGCTCCGGGCTCATCAACTCCGGCGGCGCGTCGTCCGGCGCGACCGACCTCGCCGAGGCCGTCAGGACGGCCGTCATCAACAAGCGGGCCGGCGGCATGGGCCTGATCTCCGGCCGCAAGGCCTTCCAGCGCCCGATGGACGAGGGCGCCGCGCTGCTCAACGCGATCCAGGACGTGTACCTCTCGCCCGAGGTGACGATCGCGTAGCCGGGCGCGAGGTTCGCGGCGGGGTGGCGACGCGCCGCCCCGCCCACTCGCGCTCCACGCCCGGCGAGCGACCCGGGCACATACGGTGCAGCCGTGCGCTGGACGACATTCCTCCCCTGGCTCACCGTGACGGCGCTGGCCGCCGCGCTGCTGCTCGGCGGCTGCGGCCGCGGCTCGAGCGGCACGGTGCGCACGAGGCCCGGCAGCAGCACGAACGCGCGCGTCGAGCGCGTCGTCGACGGCGACACCGTCGTCGTGCGCATCGACGGCCGGCGCGAGCGCGTGCGCTACATCGGCATCGACACCCCTGAGTCCGTCAAGCCCGACACCCCCGTGCAGTGCTACGCCGAGGCCGCGAGCCACGAGAACGACAGGCTCGTCGGGGGACGAGCGGTGCGCCTGACGTTCGATCGCGAGCCGCGCGACGTCTACGGGCGCCTGCTGGCCTACGTCTACCGCGCCTCCGACGGCCTCTTCGTGAACCGCGATCTGGTGCGCCGCGGGTTCGCGCGCACGCTCGTCCGCTACCCGAACATCGCCCACGAGCGTGAGTTCGCGGCACTGCGCAACTCGGCGCAGCGCCGCGACGTCGGGCTCTGGGGCGCCTGCTGACCCGCTAACGTTGCCGATGATGGCCACGCGCCTTCGCCAGAGCATCCATGAGTTCGAGGCGGCCTTCCACGAGGAGACCGAGGCTGACCGCCAGCGCCGCGAAGAGTTGCAGCACCGCGCACAGGTGCGCACCTACACACGCCGGCTCGACCGCCAGCACAAGCACGGGACCCTGCGGTTCGCACTGCTCGTCCTCCTGCTGATCGCCGTCGCCGTCGGCGTCACGATCGCGATGTTCGAGACCCTGTATTACGTGATGGGCTGAGCGGTTCGGCGCGGGCGTCTGCGGCGCCGCGAACAGCGGCGACGAAGGATGCGGGACGGACGAACGTCGAAGCTCGCGGGCGGCGCGGTGGGTCCGGGCGCGCGTGGATCGGATGCAGTTCGGCTCCTGGGCGGCAAGAGCTGCACCCGCGCCACGATCCGTTGCATCGGCATCGGCCACACCGATGCGATCGCACGGCATTCGCCGCGACCGGCTTCGTCGTCGACCCTGGCTGTCAGCGAGGACGAGGCGACGCAGTTGCGCTTGACGAGTCGGCGGGCGACGACCGCGCGCTACTGCGTCGGCGCGGGCGCGGGCGTGCTGACGGGCGCCGGGGCGATCTCCTGCTGGCGCTCCGACTGGATCTCGAGGTAGACCTCTTTGCGGAACACGGGGATGTCGCGCGGCGCCTGGATGCCGATCCGCACCTTCTCGCCCATGATCGACAAGACCGACACCTCGATGTCGTCGCCGATCATGATGCTCTGATTCGACTTGCGGGTCAGGACCAGCACTTCACCACCCCCAGAGTGGGCGCTCCCAGAGCGCGGACTCCCAAACTACCAATGCCCAGTGCGCAGGCGCAACTGCGGGTTTCATCGTCGAGGCGCGGAACAGTGACGAGGGCGCTCCGATAACCTGACGCCTCGCATGGCACGACGCTCACTCAGGCCCCACATGAACCAGATCCGCACATGGGTGCGCCAAGGGCGCACCGACGCCTGGATCGCCCATCAGCTCGAGGTCACCGGGCAGCAGATCGAGGCCTTCAAGAAGGAGAACGATCTCGGCGCGGACGCCGACGTCGAGGCCAACGGCGTCGACTTCGACGACGAGATCGATCTGCGCGCCGAGGATGACGCGCTGATCGCCGCGGAGCTCGAGGCCGAGCAGGCCGCCAAGGCCGAGGAGGAGGAGCGCCGCGCCGCCGAGCAGGCCGCCCGCGGGGACGACGAGGACGAGGAGACGGACGAGGACGAGGACGGCGCCGACCGTCCGCGCCGTCGTGGCCGTCGAGGTGGCCGCGGCCGCAGCCGCCGCGCCGCACCCCGCGAGCTCGAGGGCACGTTCGACCACGGCGAGGAGGGCTACGGGCTGTGGCTCGACCCCGCGGTCGCCGACAACGCCGTCTACGCCGAGCACTGGGCCGGGCACCGCGGCGTCACCGTCGTCATCGAGGAGGATCAGATCGTGATCCGCCGCGCCGGTGACGACGCCGACGACGAGGACTGAGCCCGGGGACGTCGGCGGGGCCTCCTACGGTGAGGCCTCCAGCCGCCGCCCGCCCGCATAGTTCGCGGCGCCTCGCACGTAGCGCGCGAACGCCGCGTCCGCCACGCGCCCGTCCCACGTCCACGGGGCACTCGGCGCGACGCGCGCTGCGAGCTCCAGGCACCACGCCGTGCCGCTCTCGTACAGGTCGACGAGCTCATCGACCGTGAACGCCCCGCCGAGGCGGCGGCGCAGCTCGGCCACGAGCTCCTCCTCCACCCGCTGCAGCGCACGCGCCTGCTCGGGCGGTGCGTCCATGACGAAGCGCTCCCCGACGCGCCACTGCTGAATCGCCGTCTCGTAGGCCACGGGCCCGCAGGGTAGCGGCGGCCGCCGTTGCGCCCAGCGAGCGTCCACGGTTAGGCTCCTGCCATGCGCCGGTCGCTGGTTCTGCCGGTGCTGCTGGTGGTCGATCGCGACCCGACCTCGCTCGACCTGCTGCTCTCCGGCCTCCGGCGGCGCTTCGGCAACGACTTCACCGTTCAGGGCGAGACGTCACCCGACGCGGCGCTTGCCGTGCTGGAGACGATGGCGGCCACCCAGCAGGCCGTGGCGCTGCTGCTGGTCGACGACGCCGCGACCGGCTTCCTCGCGCCCGCGCACGATCTGCACCCGCGCGCCAAGCGCGTCCTGCTCGTCGATCGCGACTACACGACGACCAGCCCCGCGGTGCAGGCGATCACGCTGGGGCGCGCCGACTTCCACATCGTGCGGCCGTGGGCCGACGACGAGCAGATGTACAGCGCGATGAGCGAGTACCTCTCGTCGTGGACGCGTGAGGAGGAGCCGAACTTCGAGGAGTTCCGGATCATCGCCGCCGAGGGCGACAGCAGGATGCTGCAGCTGCGCGACGTGATGACGCGCTTCAGCATGCCGTTCGGGTTCCACGCCGTCGACAGCGACACCGGGCGGCGCCTCCTCGACCAGGCCGGGCTCGACGGGACGCGGCTCCCGGTGGTGGTCCGCTACGACGGCCAGGTGATGATCGACCCGAGCCTGCCCGACCTCGCACGCGCCATCGGCGTCCGGATCCACAACGACCTCGAGACGTGCGAGCTCGCGATCGTCGGCGCAGGGCCGGCCGGCCTGGCGGCCGCCGTCTACGCGGCCTCGGAGGGGCTCGACACCGTGCTGCTCGAGCGGGCGGTCTCGGGCGGCCAGGCCGGCACGAGCCCGCTGATCAGGAACTACCCGGGGTTCCCCCACGGGATCAACGGCGGCCTGCTGATGGAGCGCACCTGTGAGCAGGCGTGGCTGATGGGGGCGCACATCGTCTTCGCCCAGCAGGCCGTCGCGCTCGAACGGCGAGGTGACCGGCGCGTCGTTCGCCTGCTCGACGGCAGCGAGCTGTCCGCGCGCGCGGTCGTGATCGCAACCGGCGTCCAGTGGCGGCGGCTCGGCGTGCCGCGGCTCGAGGCGCTCGTGGGTTCGGGCGTCTTCTACGGTGCGGCCGTGAGCGAGAGCCGTGCCATGGAGAACCAGGACGTCTTCATCGTCGGCGCGGGCAACTCGGCCGGTCAGGCGGCGCTGGACCTCGCCAAGCACGCACGCACGGTGACGCTCGTCGTTCGCGGCGACAGCTTCGCGAGGTCCATGTCGAGCTACCTCGTGCGCGCGATCGAGGAGACGCCGAACGTCGCCCTGCGACACCGTACGGAGGTGATCGACGGGGCGGCCCCAGCCGGACCGCTGGAATCCCTGACGCTCGCCGATCGCGTGCGCGGAACCGTCGAGGTCGTGCCCGCGGGTGCGCTGTTCATCATGATCGGGGGCGAGCCGCACACGCAGTGGCTTCCCGGCGAGATCGCGCGCGACGAGCAGGGATACGTCATCACCGGCCGCGATCTGGACGACCGGCCGGGGATCTCCTGGACCCATGATCGCCGTCCCTTGCTGCTCGAGACGAGCATGCCCGGGGTGTTCGCGGCCGGCGACGTCCGTGAGGGCTCGATCAAGCGCGTCGCCTCAGGGGTCGGCGAGGGCGCGACGGTCGTGCGCCTCGTGCACGAGCACCTGCGCGACGTCGGGGC
>JADGPM010000308.1 GCA_017882425.1 Solirubrobacteraceae bacterium | reverse complement strand
TCGCGCGCCGCGCCGCGGACGAGGATCCGCCCCGGAACGTAGGCGAACCCCCCGCCCTTGCCGGAGATGGCGATGCGGTCGGCCCAGGCCGGGCGGGCGGGCGGCTTGCGCGGGTCCTCGTCGGACGTCATCGAACTGCCTCCTGGTCGGTGGACTCTTCCTCGGTCTCGCGCAGCACGGCGGCGGCGCGGTCGCGGGCGACATCGGGGTGCAGGGCGTGGCCGTCGGCCAGCGCGTGCTCGAAGGCCGCGTCGCCGAGTTCCCGCCGCGCCGCGTCCATCAGCTCGTCGCGCACGTCGGCGTCCTCGGCGTAGAGCGCGAACGCGGCGCGCTCGAGCACGTCGTCCGCCGCCGCCTGCAGTGCGACCGCCTCGGCGGGCGCGCCGCGCGCGGCCACGAGCCGGGCGGCGATCATCATCGAGAAGCCGACGAGAACCGGACGGCCCTGCTCGCGGGCGAGCCCGAGGCTCGCGGCCTGGTGTCGCGCGGCGGCGACGTCGTCCCCGAGCCGCAGGTAGGTCTCGGCGAGGTTCGCATGGGTGGTCGCGAGGAAGGTCGGCAGGCCGGCGTCCTGCGCCACGGCGAGTTCGCGCTCGAACACGCCGGCGGCCCCCTCCAGATCACCCCGCGCCCCGAGCGCGATCCCGAGGGCGTTGAGCAGCCGTGTCTGGCCGCGCAGCGAGTGCGGCTCGGCGAGCGCGCGCTCGGCGAGCACGGCCGCGCCGCCCGGGTCGCCGCGCCGCTGGGCGATCTCGCACCGGGTGTGGACGAGCCCGGCGTCGTCCCAGTCCGGCACGCCGGCGTCGAGCGCCATGGCGGCGGCCTCGTCGGCCAGGGCGGTGGCCTGGCCGAGCTCGCCGACGCAGAGGTGCAGGTCCGCGAGGCGGGTCAGCAGGCCGACCCGGTTGGGCCCCGGGGCACGGAAGCGCGCGGCCCACCGGGTGGTCTCATCGATGCCGGTGCGGAACGCGTCGGTGAGGTCGTGGTAGGCGGCGATCGACCACGCGAGCGCCTGCGCGGAGGGCTCATCGCCGCCGTGCGCGACGACCTCGCGCAGGTTGTTGAGCTCGACGCCGACGACCCCGACCCAGGCGGCGTCGTTCACGCGCGCGGGCCCGAGCCGCTCGAGGTAGGCCCGGGCCACGCGCGCGAGCGCCGCCTCGCGCTCCTCGCCGCTCGCGCGCTGGGCGACGTGTGCGCGCACCGTCGCCAGAAGGCGGTACCTCGTCGCGCCTGCGGCGGCGTCCGTGGCCACCAGGGAGGCGTCGGCGAGCGACCACACGACCTCCGGGACCTCGCCGGCGGCGAGGTCGTCCGCGGCGCATGTGGTCTCCGCCAGCTCCAGGTCGAAGCCGTCCGGGAGCACGCTCAGCCGACGCAGCGCGGTGCGCTCGTCGGGGCGCAGCAGGTCATAGCTCCAGTCGAGCAGGCGCTCGATCGTCCGCTGGCGCTCGGGCAGCGCCGGATCACGGCTGCGCAGCACGGACGGCGACCGGCGCAGGCGCTCGAGGATCTCGCCCGGGCTCAGGACCGTCGTGCGCGCCGCGGCCA
The DNA here is from genome assembly GCA_017882425.1 of Solirubrobacteraceae bacterium. GTDB lineage: Bacteria > Actinomycetota > Thermoleophilia > Solirubrobacterales > Solirubrobacteraceae > F1-60-MAGs163. The sequence continues at coordinate 6,291 of JADGPM010000308.1, read as the reverse complement.
GCTCGATCGCGAGGGGCAGGCCGTCCAGCTCGGCGCACAACTCGTCGATGACGGCGCGGTCGTCGGTGGCGTCGTTCGTCGCCCGCTCCAGGAACAGCTGCGCGGCGGGAGCCTCGGGGCCACGGGTGCCCAGCGGCGCGAGCCGTCGGACCTGCTCGCCGCGCAGGCCGAGCGGCACGCGGCTCGTGGCGAGCACACCGACCCGGGGGCAGGCCGCGAGCAGCTCCCCTGCGCGCGCCGCCACGGCCTCCGCGAGGTGCTCGCAGTTGTCGAGGACGATCAGCGCCTCGCGGTCGGCCAGGTGCGTGCACACCTCGGCCCACGGGTCGACGCCGGGGACGGCGGTCGCGCCGACGGTGTCGGCGATCGTCGCGGGGATGACCTCCGCCTCCGTCACCGGCGCGAGGTCGACGAGCCAGGCGCCGTCCGCCCAGCCCGGCGCAGCGATGAGCGCCGCCTCGATCGCGAGCCGCGTCTTTCCGACACCTCCCGGCCCGGCGAGGGTGGTCACGCGCCCCGGGCGGGTCAGCGCGACGACGTGCGCGAGGTCGTCGCCGCGACCGACGAGCGAGGTGGACGGCCGCACGAGGTTGTGCCCGTCGGCGGGACGCACCCGCGGCGGCGTGTCGACGGCCTCGGCTCCCGGCGCGAACGCCGCGAACAGCTCGACCGGCCCTTCGAAGTCGCGCACGCGGAAGCGCCCGAGGCGCTCGACGCGACCGGCCGGGGACGGGGCGGCGAGGCGCTCGACCACCTCGGCGGAGAGCAGCACCTGGCCGCCGTGCGCCGCCGAGACGATGCGCGCCGCCTGGTGCACCGCGAGGGCCTCGTAGTTGCCATGGCGGGGCTGTGCGTACCCCGTATGCAGGCCGATGCGGACGCGCAGCCTGACCCCGTCCGGCCAGGCGGCGCCGGCGATCCGGAGCTGCGCGTCGAGGGCGGCGGCGAGGGCGTCGTCGGCCCCGGCGAACGCGACCAGGAACGAGTCGCCCTCGGTGCCGATCACGTGGCCCGCGTGGTCCTCCCAGACCGCGCAGAGGACCTCGCGGTGGAGATCGAGCACCGCCGGGTAGGCGGGGCCGAGCGCTCGCAGCAGCCTCGTCGAGCCCTCGATGTCGGTGAACAGGAAGGTCACGACTCCCGCAGGAAGATCCCGCGTGACGGCCATGGGGCCGAGCGTCCCACACGCCGCCGCGTGCGTACAGAGCACGCAGCGACCGACCCCCGGACGTTCGGGTCCGGTTCGCGGGACGAACGGTGTCGGACGTACGTTGGGCGGATGTCCAGCGGCGCCGAACGGATGTCCCGCAGACACAGAACACCGACGCCGACACGATCCACGAGCTCCGCGTCGAACAGCTCCAACAGGTCGGCGATCGCGACGTGCCCGAGCGGCAGGGACGCCTGGAGGGGCGACGCGGTCGTTCGAGGGGCCCGCAGCCGGCGGCGCCCTCGCCGTGGGCGCGCGCCGACGCGCTTGGCGGCGATGCACGACTTGTCGGTACGTTTGCGTGCGGAGGCACTGTGGAGGAGCCATGCCAAGCGAGAGCCCTGACCCGATGACGGCGGTGACCCGATGAGCGCCCTGGGGGACCTCGCGGGCATCGGGCTGCGCCTGGGCGAAGCGACGCTCAGGCCCGTCGCCGGCGTCGCCGCTGCCGGCATCGAGATCGGTCGCGGCGTCGAGCGCCGGGCGCGCACGGCCATCGCGGACGCGGCCGGGCAGGCGACGCTCGCCACGCTCGACGCGATCCTCGAGTCGCAGGTGGGCGACGAGGTCGTCCAGCGGGTCCTCGCAAGCCCGCTCCTCGAGCGAGCGGTCGACACCGCGCTGCGCGGCCCGCTCGTCGACACGCTGACCCGCGACGTCGCGCGGTACGCGGTGGTCGATCGCGTCGCCGGCGGGCTGCTCGACGCGGGCGCGCTCGACCCGCTGCTGGAGGGTGACGCGCTCGATCGGGTGTTCGACCGGCTGCAGGCCGCGGGTGTCCCGGAGCGCCTCACCGAGCGCGTGCTGACGGACGGCGTCGCCGAGCAGATCGCGGTGCGCGTGCTGGAGGGTCCCGAGCTCGAGCGCCTCGTCGACCTGGCGATCGAGAGCGAGCAGGTCCAGGGCGCCGTCGCCCGCGCGATCGACAGCCCCGGGGCCGAGCAGCTCGTCGCGCGCGCGGTCGACAGCCCGGGCATGGAACGCATCGTCAGCGGCGCGGTCGACAGCCCCGGTATGGAGCGGCTCGTGGCGGGCGCGGTCGACGGGCCGGGCGTCGAGCGCCTCATCCAGCGCGTCATGGAGAGCCGGATCCTGGACGAGACGGTCTCGCGCCTGCTCCAGAGCGAGGAGCTCTGGCTGCTCGTCGAGGAGATCGCGCAGAGTCCGGCCGTCAGCGACGCGATCACGCAGCAGAGTCTCGGGTTCGCCGACCAGGTCGGCGACGGCGTCCGGGGGCGTACGCGCAGCGCGGACGCCTGGCTGGACCGGGCGGCGCGGCGGCTCGTGCGGCGCCGCGAGGGCGGCGGTGACGTGCCGGTCCTCCCCGCCGGGGACCCGGGCTCGTGACCGACGGGGCCTCGAAGGACGGGGACGCGTCCGAGACCGAGGCGACCGTCGATCACGACGAGTTCGTCCACGCCGAGGCCCGCGCACAGGCGGCGGCGGCGCGCCGCGCCCGTGGGCCTGAGGCGGTCGCACCCGTCGCGACGCGCTACGTCGGCATGGCGACGCGCGCGCTCGCCTTCGTCATCGACGTCGCCCTGATCAACCTGGTCGCGGTCGTCGTCGGCGGCGCGGTCGCGCTGACGATGTCGACGCTGAAGTTCTCCTCGACGCTCGAGGCGATCGTGGCGACGATCATGGGCTTCCTCTACATCGGGTGGACATTCGCCTACTTCGTGATCTTCTGGTCCTCGACCGGGCAGACTCCGGGGAACCGGCTGCTGCAGATCCGCGTGGTCGACGCCGGGCACCAAGGGGCGATCGGGGTGCGACGGTCGGCGGTGCGGCTCGTCGCGCTCGCCGGTGGCGTGATGGCGCTCGGTCTGGGCGAGTGGATCGCGCTGCTCGACGACCGCTCGCGGACCTTCCAGGACCGGGTGGCGCGCACCGTCGTGGTCGATGCCCCGGTCTTCACCGCGAGCGACAAGCGCCGCATGGCGCAGCAGGCGGCGCTCGTGGAGGAGTCCCAGCAGGAGCAGCGCGCCGGCGCTCCCTGAGCCGCGCGCGCAGGGAGCGCAGGGCCAGAGCCTGCCTTTTGCTCCGCGTTTGCTCCGCCTTTGCACCGCCGCTCATAGCGTCGCCGAGTCGCCGGCCGCCAGTGGAGGGCCGGGGCACCAACGACGCCGGTCCCACGGGGCCGGAGGAGGAACAGGCCCATGCACCACGTTTCCAGGCGCCCCATCGCGCTCACCGCCGCAGCCCTGTCGATCGGCGCACTCGCGGTGTCCGGATGCGGGAGCAGCTCGTCGGCGGCCACATCGCCGGCCACGACCCCCGCGGCGAGCACCCCCACGACGACCGCCGCGCCGACGACCACCGCCGCCGGCTCAGGCGCGACCGTCACCTCGTCGCTCACCGAGTTCAAGATCGCCTCGGCGCCGGCGTCGGTCCCGGCGGGCCGCGTGACCTTCAAGGTCTCCAACGACGGCAAGATCAAGCATCAGTTCACGGTCATCCGCACGGACAAGTCGGCGGCGACCGTCCTCTCCGCGCACAACCCCAACGACGACATCGCCGGCGCCCGCGCCGAGATCGCCTCGCTCGCCCCCGGCGCGACCAAGACGCTCGTCGTCAAGAACCTCAAGGCCGGGCACTACGCGATCGTCTGCGCGCTCCCCGGGCACTACCAGTCGGGCATGCACGAGGACTTCACTGTCCAGTAGCCCGCCGCGGCGGCGCCGCTCCGTGGCTCAGGCGTCCGGCCCGAGCCGCTCGCCGAGCTGCGGAGCGCCGTCACGCGAGCCGAGCAGCTCGGCGCCGAGCTGCTCGTCGAGGTCGAGGTCGAGGTTCGTCATCATCGCCGCAAGACCCGCGTACATCGCGATGACGAGGTGCACCTCGACGAGCTCGCGGTCCGTGAGGGCCCGGCGCGCGGCGGCGAGCAGCTCGTCGCCGGCGCGCTCGCGGCGCACCACGACCTCCGTGAGCGCGAACAGCACGCGATCGTCGGCGCCGAAGGGCTCTGCGTCGACGCGGCCCGCACCGATGGCGTCGATCTCCGCTTCGGAGATTCCGCACAGCTGCCCCACCGCGACGTGCTGGTGCCACTCGTACTCCGCGTCGGTCAGGCGCGCCACGTGCAGGATCACGAGCTCGCGCCGGCGCGGCGAGAGCTCCGCGTCGTTCCACAGCCCGCCCGTGAATCGCAGGAAGGCCGGGAACGCGGCATCGGCGACTGCGAGCAGCCGGAAGACGTTCAGCGGCGGGACCGCGGCGAGCGCCCGCTGCGTGGGCTCGGACAGCGTCGCCGGGTCGGCGTACGGGATGCGCGTCATGCAGGAGTTCTACTCAGCCCAGCTCCCCCCATGCATGGAACGGATGTGCCATTTCGGCGTGATTGCTCCGGTTTCGGGGAAGACCCACCCCGAGAACGCGCCGACGCGCCAGGTCGGATCAGCGCCGGGCCGCGAAGAACTCGCGCAGGATCGCGCTGCAGTCGTCCGCGAGCACGCCCGCGTCGACGGTCGGGCGGTGGTTCAGGCGCGGGTCCGCGAGGACGTCGAGGACGCTGCCGGCGGCGCCCGCCTTGGGGTCGGGCGTCCCATAGACGACCCGCGGGATCCGGGAGAGGACGATCGCCCCGGCGCACATCGCGCACGGCTCGAGCGTCACGTAGAGCGTGCTGTCCAGCACGCGCCACGAGCCGAGGGCCGCGGCGGCGGCGCGCAGGGCGGTCACCTCGGCGTGGGCGGTCGGGTCGGCGCGCTCCTCGCGCTCGTTGTGCCCGCGGCCGATCACGTGGGCGCGATGGACGACGACCGCCCCGATCGGGACGTCGCCGTGAGCCTCGGCGGCGCGGGCCTCGTCGAGCGCCTCGCGCATCCATCGCTCGTCGTCCAGCTGTGTCGCGAGCTCCATGGTGCTGCCATCATGGCTGATCACGCGGAACTTCCGCGATCGTCCGGTGTTCTGAGAGTTGGTCAGGTCGCACCGCGCGCGTGCCGATGAACCCCCTTCATGCTCCAACGAACACGCCACCTTCTCGCCGCCCTCCTGGCCGCCGCCCTGCTGGCGGCTGCGCTGCCGGGCGCCGCGAGCGCGCTGGACACGGTGCCGGGCCAGGTCGTCGTCAAGTTCGACGCGGGCTCCACGGCGCAGACGGCGCAGGTCGCCGGTGGGCAGCCGACCGTGCTCAAGGTGCGCGACGTACGGGCCGCGCTGCGCGGTCTGCGCTCCCGCAGTGACGTCGCCTATGCCGTCCCGAACGTCAGGGCCCACGCCGCCGGCGTCACCACGACGCCCGGGTTCATCCCCGACGACGAGGGTCGCGGCGGGGCCGGAGGCTGGCAGAGCGTGCAGTGGGACTTCAACGGCCCGTTCGGCGTCGGCGCGCCGCAGGCCTGGCAGAACGCCATCGACGCCGGCGTCCCCGGTGGCAAGGGCGTCGTCATCGCCGTCCTGGACACGGGGATCGCCTACGCCCAGCGACCGCCGTACGCGATGTCGCCCGACTTCCAGCCCGGCCAGTTCGTGCGCGGCTACGACTTCGTGGATCGCGACCCCTACCCGTTCGACCGCAACGGCCACGGCACGCACGTCGCTGGGACGCTCGCCGAGGCGACGAACAACGGGGTCGGCCTGACGGGCCTGGCCTACGGAGCGCGGCTCATGCCCGTGCGCGTGCTGGACAGCGCCGGCGAGGGCAACGCGACCGACATCGCCGCCGGGGTGCGCTTCGCCACGCGCCGCGGGGCGAAGATCATCAACCTGAGCCTGGAGTTCGACCAGAACGTCACCGCCGGCGACATCCCGCAGCTGCTGGACGCGCTGCGCTACGCCCGCAGCCACGGCGTGCTCGTCGTCGCCGCCTCCGGCAACGAGGGCCGTGCGCGCGTCGCCTACCCGGCGCGGGCGAGCTCCGTGCTGTCGGTCGGCGCCACGACCGAGCACGGCTGCCTGGCCGAGTTCTCCAACGGCGGCAACGGGCTGGGCATCGTCGCTCCGGGCGGCGGCGCCGACGCACCGCTCGACGGGGACCCGAACTGCCAGCCGGACGCCAAGCCCGGCCACAACATCTACCAGGTCACGCTGCTCGGCAAGGCACCGACGCGCTTCGGCATCCCCGGCAGCTACGAGGG
>JADGPM010000067.1 GCA_017882425.1 Solirubrobacteraceae bacterium | reverse complement strand
ACTCGCTGACCGACGATCCGGCTCGCCTCGGCACGCCCACCGGCTTCCGCCTCACCATTAACGAAGTGTACGGCTGTGCCGGCGCGGGCTTCGTCGTCGCCAAAGCGGGCGACATCATGACCATGCCCGGGCTGCCGAAGGTGCCGGCCGCCGAGGGCATGGCCGTCAAGCCGGACGGGGAGATCGTCGGGCTGTCTTGACAACAAGGGAGGCGTCCATGAGTGCTCCGCAATCACTGCTCGACGAGCTGCTCGGCGCGTGGGCCTACACGCGCGCGGGGGTCATCGCCGAAGTCCGGAACCTGCCCGACAAGCTCACGGGCTTCCGCCCCACGCCGCGGAGCCGCACCCTCGCCGAGCTCGCCCTGCACATCGTCGAGTCGGGCCTCATGATGTCGGGCGAGCTGACGCGCGCCGACGGCAACTTCCGACGGCAGTCGTATGCGGCGTTCGCGAAGGAATACGCCGCGCCCGCCTCCGGCCGGAAATCCAAGCGCGATCTCGTCAGGCTGCTGAAGGCCACGCACGCACGCGGCGAGAAACAGATCCGATCCGCCGGGGAAGTGCTGATGCTCCAGCAGATCGTGCAGTTCAACGGCGAGAAGGCGACCCGGCTGTCGTGGATGCACCACGGGATCGCGCACGAGGAATACCACCGCGGCCAAATCGCGCTCTACGCCCGCCTCGCCGGCGAGGTGCCCGCCCTCACGAAGCTCATTACGGGAGAGTAACCGCGCGCGCTTCCCCGGTGGCAGCGATGCCCGTCCCGCGGTAAGCTTGCGCCATGACGGGAAAATACACGAGGCTGACGCGACCGCTCGTGCGCGACGGCGGGATCCTGCGCGAAGCGACCTGGGACGAGGCGCTGGATCGGGCGGCGGAGGGCCTGCGGGCCGCTGTCGATCGGCACGGGCCGCGCAGCTTCGGGATGTTCAGCTGCTCGAAGGCGACCAACGAGGTGAACTATCTCGCGCAGAAGTTCGCCCGCGCGGTCGTCGGCAGCAACAACATCGACAGTTGCAACCGTACGTGACACGCCCCGAGCGTCGTCGGTCTGACGACGGTATTCGGAGCGGGAGGCGGCACGAGCGCTTACAAGGAGATCGAGGAGACTGACCTCATCATCCTGTGGGGCTCGAACGCGCGCGAGACGCACCCGATCTTCTTCCACCATCTGTTGAAGGGTCGGCGGCGCGGCGCGCGGATGTACGCCATCGATCCGCGGCGGACCTCGTCGGCCGCGTGGGCCGATGTGTGGCTGGGCCTCGACGTGGGTTCGGACATCGCGCTCGCTAACGCCATGGGCCGCGAGATTATCGCCGCCGGGCTGTGCAATCGGACGTTCGTCGAGCGGGCGACGACGGGGTTCGAGGCGTATCGGGCGTCGGTGGAGCCTTACACGCTGGAGCACGCCGAGACGGTGACCCGTGTACCGGCCGCGGTCATCCGTGAGATCGCGCACGCGTACGCGCGGGCGGATCGGGCGCAGGTCTGCTGGACGCTGGGGATCACCGAGCACCACAACGCCGTGGACAACGTGTTTGCCATCATCAACCTGGCGCTGCTGACCGGGCACGTCGGGCGTTACGGCTCCGGGTTGGTGCCCCTGCGCGGGCAGAACAACGTGCAGGGCGGCGGCGACATGGGGGCCATCCCCAACAAGTTCGTCGGCGGACAGGACGTGGAGAATCCCGACCATCGCGCGAAGTTCGAGCGCGCGTACGGCGCGACGCTTCCGCCCGTGCGGGGCTGGCATTTGAGCCAGATGTTCGACGCCATGGAGCACGGCGACCTGCGGGCGCTCTACATCATTGGCGAGAACCCCGTGCAGTCGGAGGCGGACGCCCGGCGCACCGGACGGCTGCTGGAGGGCTTGGAGCACGTGATCGTGCAGGACATCTTCCTGACCAAGACGGCCGCACTCGCCGACGTCGTGTTTCCGGCGGCGGCCTCATGGTGCGAATCGGAGGGGACGGTCACGAGCAGCGAGCGCCGTGTGCAGCGCGTGCGCAAGGCGCTCGACCCGCCGGGCGACGCCCGCGACGACATCGACATCCTGTGCGATCTCGCGCGCAGGCTCGGCACCGACTGGGGACATCCGACGGCGCAGCAGATCTGGGACGAGCTCAGGGGCCTGTCGCCCTGGCACGGCGGCATGAGCTACGCGCGGCTCGAAGCGTTGAACGGTCTGCAGTGGCCGTGTCCAGACGAGCAGCATCCCGGCAGCCCGCTCCTGCACGATCGGCTGTGGCACGAACCCGTGGAAGGGCCGCTCGCCCCGTTCATGCCGGTGGAGTTCGAGCCGCCGGTCGACACGCTCGACGCGGACTTCCCGATTCGGCTGACCACCGGCCGCCGGCTCGACTCGTTCAACACGGGCGTGCAGACCGGCGGCTACACGTCGCCCCTCAGGCGCGGGGAGTCGCTCGATCTCGCCCGGGAGGACGGCGAGCGCCTGGGCGTCCGCGAGGGCGAGCGTGTGCGCGTCGTATCGCGCCGCGGGGCCGTCGAGGCGCCCGTCCATTTCGACGATGGCCTGCGGGCCGGTCTGGCCTTCATGACGCTGCACTTCCCGGACGAAGTCTTCACCAACGTGCTCACGATCGACGCCGTCGATCCGAAATCGGGGACCGCGGAGTTCAAGGCGACCGCGATCCGCGTGGAGAAGATCGCCGCGCCGGT
>JADGPM010000066.1 GCA_017882425.1 Solirubrobacteraceae bacterium | reverse complement strand
TGGAAGCCGGCGGCGACCCGCGCCTGCGCCCGGAACTCGACCACGGCTCGCGAGCCGTCGTCGGCGAACGTCGCGAACACGCCGGAGGCGAAGCCGTCGCGAAGGAAGGAGGCCCAGCCTTCGAGTGTGCGAGCGCGCAGCCCAGGCGGCGCGAAGTCCTCCAGTCGCGCTCCGAGCAGCGGTACGTCGGGGGTATGGAGGAGCTCGCGTGCCGCGCGATTGAGATCGACGCAGCGTCGCTGGTCGTCGAGGACGATCAGTCCGTCGCCACTGGACTCGAAGCCGGCGACGAGGTACTCGGCGCGGCGAGACTCGGCGGAGCCCGCGTGCAGGTCGTCTGCGGCGGCGGGCGGGCCGTGTAGGGCGGTACCAGAATGCAAAGCGGCCACGGCTATCTCCACCGCGGGCCTTGCCGCGACCACGATGTCGATCCGAAAGGCCTCGGACCGCCACCCCCCCCGGGTGCGATGACACTACGACCTTGCAAGACGAGCCTCACAGGCTGATTGGGAATCCGAGTAATCGATTGTTCGGCCAAAATGGCCCGCCGGTTGAGCCCCCTGGCCGGATGCCCGAGGGCGTGAAGTCTGCTGCAGCCGGGCTTGCTGCGGCCACACCCGACTCCCCACGCGGCCCGGCGCTCGAAACCGCGACCAACGGCCCTCCCGTAGCCTGTGCGCCGTGACGCGGGTCGGCGTTGTCGGGCACGTCGAGTGGGTGGAGTTCGTCATGCTCGACGCGCTGCCCCGTGGCGGGCAGGTCGCGCGCGGGCGTGACTCGTTCACGCGCGCCGCGGGCGGCGGCGGCGTCGCAGCCGTCGTGCTGGCCGCGTTCGGGGCGGAGGTCGACTTCTTCTGTGCGCTCGGACGCGACGCGAACGGACGTGCGGCCGCGGCGCAACTGGAGGAGCGTGGCGTGAGAGCTCACATCGCCTGGCGCGAGCAGGAGACGCGGCGTGCGCTCGGATTGCTCGTCGACGGCGGCGAGCGCGCGGTCGTGACGATCGGCGAGCGCATGGAACCGCGCGGGGACGACGATCTCGCCTGGGAGAGCCTCAGCCTCGCCGGCGGGGTCTACTTCACCGCCGGAGACGCCGAGGCGCTGCGGCGCGCGCGTGCCGCGACGGCCGTGGTGGCGACGCCGCGCGCGCGCGACGCCTTCGTCGACGGCGGGCCCTCGGTCGACGCGCTCGTCTTCAGCGCGCAGGATCGCGACGAGTCCGATTGGGCGCGGGAGCTGGCCGGGCGCACGCGCTATCTGGTCGCCACCGACGGCGCGTCAGGAGGGCGGTGGTGGGGCGAGACGGAAGGCAGCTGGCGGGCGGTCGATCCGGATCGAGCGATCCGCGACGACTTCGGCTGCGGCGACTCGTTTGCCGCGGGCTTCACCCTCGGTCTGGCCCGCGGGCTGCCGGTCGCCGGCGCCGCACAGCTCGGAGCGAGCGCCGGAGCGCGCGCCCTCACGCGCCCGGGCGCGCCGTGAGGAAGCCGGCCGCGGCGAAAGATGCGAGCATCACCGCGTCGCGGACGACGCGCGTAAAGCCGGTCATGGACTTCGAACTCTCCGACGAACAGGCTGCCTTCCGCGACGTGATGCGCGACTTCGCGCGGCGCGCGATCAAGCCCGTCGCGCGCGAGTGGGAACACAGCGGCCGCTACCCGGCCGAGATCGTCGAGCAGATGCGCGAGCTCGGGCTGTTCGGCTTGCTGGTGCCCGCGGAGCACGGTGGAGCAGGAGTCGACGCCGTCTCCTACGCGATCGTCTTCGAGGAGCTCGCGCGCGCTTGGATGGGGATCACGGGGATCATCGGCACGCACTCGATGGCGACGCTGCTGCTGGCCCGCTACGGAACGGCGGCGCAGCAGCAGCGCTGGCTCGCTGACCTCGCGAGTGGCGCGCGGCGCTCGGGCCTGGCGCTGACCGAGCCGGGCGCGGGCAGCGACCTGCAGGCGATCACCACCGTGGCTCTGCGCGAGGGCGAGGAGTACGTCGTACGGGGCACCAAGACCTGGATCACAAACGCTCGCCACGCCGACCCGCTGCCGGTGCTCGTCAAGACCGAGCCCGGTGCTGAGCCGCGTCACCGCGGCATGAGCATCATCTTCGTCGAGCAGGGAACGCCAGGCTTCTCCGTCAGCAAGGACCTGCCGAAGCTCGGTTACAAGGGCCCCGAGTCGGCGGAGGTGGTGTTCGAAGACTGCCGTGTGCCCGCCGCGAACCTGCTCGGCGGCGAGGAGGGCCTCGGCATGAAGCAGGCGCTCTCGGTGCTCGAATACGGCCGCATCAACGTCGCCGCGCGCGCCGTCGGCGTGGCGCAGGCAGCCTGCGACCTCGCGCTCGACTACGCGGTCGAGCGCCACGCCTTCGGTCGGGCGATCGCGGAGTTCCAGGCGATCCAGCTCAAGCTCGCCGACCTTGCCACCGAGGTGCAGGCGGCGCGGTTGCTGACCTGGTGGGCCGCCTCCCGGCTCGACACCGGCGTGCGGGCCGAGATGGAGACCGGGATGGCGAAGCTGTTCGCCTCCGAGGTCGCGCTGCGCAGCTCGCTGGAGTGCATGCGCATCCACGGCGGCTACGGCTACTCGACCGAGTACGACGCCGAGCGCCTCTACCGCGACGCGCCCCTGATGGCGATCGGAGAGGGAACCAACGAGATCCTCCGCACCGTCATCGCCCGCCAGCTCGTCCGCCAGAAGAAGGGAGAGCAGCCGTGACCGACACGATTGCGCTGCAGCGCTACCGCCTCTACATCGACGGCGCCGAGGTGGAGTCGGCTGCCGGCGCGACCTTCGCCTCGACCAACCCGACCACGGGGGAGCCGTGGGCGCACTTCGAGGAGGCGACGGCGGAAGACGTCGACCGGGCGGTCCAGGCGGCGGCGCGGGCGTTCGCGCAGGGAAGCGCCTGGCGGTCGCTGTCGGCGACCCGGCGCGGGCGGCTGATGTTCGCCCTCGCCGACCTGATCCGCGAGCACGCCGAGCGGATCGCCGCGATCGAGGTGTGCGAGAACGGCAAGCTGATGCGGGAGATGCACGCCCAGCTCGGCGTCGCGCCCGACTGGCTGACCTACTTCGGGGGGCTCGCGGACAAGATCGAGGGTCGCACGATCCCGCTCGACCGCACCAGCGTGCTCAACTACACCCAGCGCGAGCCGCTCGGCGTCGTCGGGATCATCACGCCCTGGAACTCGCCGACGATGCTCACGATGATGGCGCTGGCGCCGGCGCTGGCGGCCGGGAACACGGTCGTGATCAAGCCGTCCGAGGAGACCTCGGCGTCGATCCTCGAGATCGCGCGGCTGCTCGAGCAGGCCGGCTTCCCGCCCGGCGTGGTGAACGTCGTGACCGGCGGCCGAGTCGCCGGGGAGGCGCTCGTCGCCCATCCACGCGTCGCGAAGATCTCCTTCACCGGCGGCGAGGCGGCCGGCCGCGCGATCGCCGGCGCGGTCGGCTCACGGCTGGGGCGCGTAACGCTCGAGCTGGGCGGCAAGAGCGCGAACATCGTCTTCGACGACGCCCAGCTGGAGGCCGCCGAGGCCGGCATTCTGGCCGGCATCTTCGCGGCCGGCGGCCAGACCTGCATCGCCGGATCGCGCGCGCTGATCCACGCGCCCGTGTATGAGGGGATGGTCGAGCGGCTGCGCCGCCGCGCCGAGTCGATAGTGCTCGGCGACCCGATGGATCCGGCGACGCAGATGGGCCCCGTCGCCACGGCCGCTCAGCTGGCGAAGATCGAGGGCCACATCGCCTCCGCGCGGGCCGACGGCGCGCGAGTCGTGGCAGGCGGGGCGCGTGCCAGCGTCGAGGGGCTTCCCAACGGCCTGTTCCACCAGCCGACGATCCTGGCCGACGCCGCCAACGACAGTCGCGTCGCCCAGGAGGAGATCTTCGGCCCGGTCCTCGCGGTGATCCCGTTCGAGGACGAGGAGGAGGCGGTGGCGCTGGCCAACGCGACGCCCTACGGGCTCGCGGCCGGGGTCTGGACGCTCAACATCAAGCGCGCGCATCGCGTCGCGCGGGCGCTCGAGGCCGGCAGCGTCTGGATCAACCTCTACCGCGCGGTGACCTTCAACTCGCCCTTCGGCGGCTACAAGGCAAGCGGCATCGGGCGCGTCAACGGGATCGAGGCGCTCGACGAGTTCCTCCAGACCAAGAGCGTCTGGGTCGAGCTCGACGAGGCGATCCAGGACCCGTTCGTGATGAAGG
>JADGPM010000065.1 GCA_017882425.1 Solirubrobacteraceae bacterium | reverse complement strand
GCGAGGAGTCGGCGGGCACACCCCAGAACGTCAGCTTCGAGCTGAGCAGCCCGACGGCGTTCGAGACGTTGCCGATCGTGAAGTAGAGGCCGTAGTCCCCCGTGTCGCGGATGCCGCCCACGATGTCTGTGCGCCCGGCGACCGGGATCGAGAAGGCGAAGTCGGAGACCTGGCCCGCGGCCGGGACCATGTTGTAGATCGGGACCTTGATCGTCACGGGCAGGATCGCGAGGACGGCGACGATCTCCTCCGTGCCGAGCTGGCTGGAGGCCGGGCACGCCGACGCGGCGAGCTGGGTGTCGGTGCATGTCGGCGTGGCCTGCGGGTTGGAGATCAGGCCGGCCGGCAGGTCGACACGGACGTCCTTGACGTTCCCGTCGGGCGTGTTGCCGGTCGCGTTGAACGTGAACGCCGTGATGCCGACGTACGGATGTCCGCCCGCCTGGGTCTCGAGCGTCGTGTCGGACTTCTCCACGCGCGCGGAGAAGCTCGACACACCGAACGCCGCATCGGCGGCCGGCGCGAACAGCGCGAATGCCGCCGTCGCGACCAACGCGACGCGGCCGACCTGCAGGACCCGTCCCAGACTCGTCATCAGGCGCATTCCTCCGTGACCCGTGCTGCGTCTCCTCCGCCTGACCGGCTGGCGATTGGCCTCCGCTACCCGACCGCCGACGCGGTGAAACCCGTCCGCCTGGCACGTCAACGCGCGACAGGGGTCGATCGGATCAGTCCAGATGCCCCGCGACCAGGGCCCTGGAAACGGTCAGTTCAGCGCGCCGGGCGGCAGCACGTAGCGCCGCGGGGGTGCGCTGTCGCTGCGTGCGCGGTCGCTGAGCCGCGCGCTGTGCAGGCCGGTGTCCGTGGTGGCCTGGGCGAGCTCCTCGGGGAGGCCGTCGTGCGCGCTGATCCAGGCGATGATCGCCCCGGAGTCCGCGCCCTCGGCGAGGATCGCCGCGCGCCCGATCACCTTGCCGCCCGAGGCGTGCGGACGGGACAGCCGCGTGACCAGCAGGCGAATCGCGTCGTCGTCCATCACACGAGGCTAGCCCTCCGGGGCCGGGCGCGCCACCGCGGACGGCCGGATGAGCTGCATCCCCGAGCACCGAGCGCTCAGTCGAAGCGGATGCCGAGCAGCGCGATGTCGTCGCGCGGCGCCAGATCGTCGCCGCGGTCGGTGAGGCCGATCAGCGCGTCGAGCGCCCCGTCGAGCCCCGGTGCTCCGGCGCGCACCGCGTCGATCAGCGCGGCCGTCTCCAGGGGCGCCTCGGGCGCGTAGGCGTCGGTCAGCCCGTCGGTATAGAGCACCAGCCGGTCGCCGGGCCGGGCCTCGACGACCTGCTCGCGGAAGGGCACCTCCCAGACCCCCACCAGCGGCGAGGTGGCGGGGAGCGTCGCAAAGGAGCCGTCGGCGCGCGCGCAGAGCGGCGGCGGATGGCCCGCGACCGACGCGGTCACGCGGCCGGGCCCGCCGTCGGGCGGCTCGATCAGCAGGACCGCGGCCGTCAGGAACGTCTCGGCGTCACGCTCGAGGATCACGCGGTTGAGCGCGTCGAGGAGCGCCGCCGGGGACGTCGTGTGCCGCGATTCGGCGCGCATCGTCTGGCGGGCGAGGCCGGCGAGCGCGGCGGCCTGTGGGCCCTTGCCGCAGACGTCGCCCACCCACGCGATGCACGATCCGCCGCCCGTCTCGATCACGTCGTAGACGTCGCCGCCGACGAGCGTTCCGTCGCCCGCCGGGCGAAAGCGCGCCGCGAACTCCAGGCCGCTGAGCGCGGGCAGGCGGCCGGGCAGCAGGCTGTGCTGGAGCGTGCGTGCGATCAGGTGCTCGCGCTCGTAGGCGGCCGCGCGCTCGAGTACGGGCGCCGCTCGCGCGGCCATGTGCTCGACGAGGTCGATCGTGCCGGCGCGCGGCGCCGCCGGGTGCTGCCACCGGAGGCTGAGCGCGCCGAGGACACCGGACGCTCCGCGCAGCGCCACGGCGGCCACGACGTCCTCGTCCGCGGCCGCCGGCGGTGCGACCGTCTCGGCGCCCGTCGCAGCGGCGACGAGCTCGGGCGGCGGCTCGACGGCGAAGGCCGGAGCGATGTCCGTGTCCTCGCGGACGCATGCCCAGCTGCGCAGCACCTTCCGGCGCTCGTCGAACAGCGCGACGATGCCGTCGCGCGAGCGGCCCGCGCTGAGCGCATGGTGCAGGAGCGCGGCCGCCGTCTCGGCCAGTCCCGAGCGCGCCGCGAGGTCGCGGTTCAGGTCCTCGAGCACCGCGGTGACCTGCGCGGCGCGCCGCTCGTCCTCGATCCGCTGCGCCTCGCGCTCGCGCTCGCGGCGCTCGACGGTCACGTCCTCCGCGAGGATGCCGACGACGGCGACCTCTCCCGCCTCGTCCTCGACGGGGAAGTAGGTGCCGCGAAACCAGCGCTCGTGCCCGGGGCCGGCGGCCGTCGCCCCGCGCAGCTCGAACTCGTGCACGGGCTCCCCGGTGTCGATCACGGACTGCATCAGCGTCCCCGCGGCGGCGTCGACGTCCGGGACGACCTCGGCGATCGTGCGGCCGACGTGGTCCTCGGCGGAGACGCCGTTCATCGCCGCGAGCGCTGCGTTGACGCGCAGGAAGCGCTGTTCGCGATCGGCGAACCCGAGGGCCAGCGGCGAGCGCTCGAAGACCGCGTCGAGCATCGCCGCCTGCGATCGGCCGAAGCCCTCCAGCTCACCACGCTGGGCGAGCAGCGCACGCGCCATCTGGTCGAACGAGCGCGCCAGCTCGCCGATCTCCGCGGGACCCTCGATCGGCGCCGGCAGCTCATCGCTGCCGGTCGCGACCTGGTCTGCTGCGGATCGCAGCGCGAGCACCGGCCGCACGATGCGACGGTCGAGGTAGAGCAGCAGTCCTGCGAGCAGCGTGAGCAGCAGCAGCCCGCGCGCGACGAGCGTCGCCGAGAGCCGCCCTGTCACCGATGTCGCGTGCGTGCGGCGCACGTCCTGCAGGCGCCGCTCCTCGGTCAGGAACGTCGCGATGCCGGCGCGCAGCGCATCGATGCGGCGCCTGCCGTCGGCGATGAGCACCGCACCCGCCCCGGGTGTGCGGAGGACGCGCGCGGCGTAGTCCCGCAGGTAGGAGGCGGTGGCCGCGCTCAGTGCGGCCACCCGCCGATGCTGCGCGGCGTTGTCGGCGACGAGGGCACTCAGGCGCGCGGTCGCCGCCGGCATCGTCCTGCTTGCGCTGCGATAGGGCGAGAGGAACTGCAGCGAACGCGTGAGCTGGTAGCCGCGCAGCCCCGTCTCCGTGTCGACGACGAGCGAGAGGACGCGCTCGCCCTGCTGGATGACCTCCGCCGAGTGGCGTTCGCTGCGATTCGCCGAGCGCACGTCGGACACCTGTGCCAGCTCGAAGGCGGCGACGACGACGAGCAGGACGGCGCCGACCGCCGCCGCGGCGAGCGCCCGCTCGCGAAGGCCGAACCTCATCGGAGCCCCGCGGTCAGCGGGAGGGCTGGCGTCGTCCGTACGGCTCATGCGGTCCCGCGCGCAGCGTAGTGCGCCCGCGACCGCGTGTCGCTAGGCCAGCGCGCGCGAGACGATCACGCCGCCGCTCAGGATGCCGCCGTCGGCGGAGTCCCAGCGCGCGTGGATCGCGCGCGTGCGCCCGTCCGCCATCGTGCAGCGCGCGCGGAAGCCCAGGCCGCCCGGGTCGATCCGCTGGACGCGGCCGCGGCAGGCGGCGCCGCTGGGGAGGTACTCCATCTGGAACTCGGTGTCGATCAGCTGCTGGACGCCGACCAGCAGGTCGGCGCGCACGAGCACGCGCTGCGTCCCGGTGCCCTGGCCCGCCATCGAGACGATGCCGCGCGTGGTCCCGGTCTGGCTGAGGATCTGGCCGTCGAGGCTGTCCGAGAACGTCGCTGCGTTCCATGGCCGCGGGTGGAACGCGAGCGGCCCGAGCGCGAGGGCGACGAGCGCAGCGCTCACGACGGCGGCGCCGCCGGCCACAAGGCCGATCGCGCGCGGCCGGACGGCGTCGCGCACGCGCAGGATGCGCCAGCCGATCGCGGTCAGCACGGCGAAGACGCTGGCCGCCTCGATCGCGAGCAGCCACGTGCTGTTGCGGTCCGTCCCGGAGCCGAGGCCGTGGATGGTCGCCCCGCCCCAGACCGCGAAGTTCAGGTAGTGCAGCCTGCGCCACGTCTCGTACGGCAACCGGTCGCGCAGCCGGTTGGTGATCGCGAGTGCGGCCAGCAGCTCGACCGCGACGACGCCCAGGCCGACGAAGACGGGCCGGTAGCTGCTCGTGAACGGGATCAGGATCGAGGTGAGCGTGAACGGCAGGTAGGAGTCGATCGCGATCGCGACGATGTGGATCACGAGGAACGTTCCGGTCAGCAGCCCGGCGAAGCGGTGCACGTCCTGGACCGCGAAGCGCGGCCAGCGCCGGTTGCGCGCGCCGCTCGCCATGGTCGTGCCGAGGACGACCACGATCGTCAGCAGGATGTACGCGACGACGCCGCCGGCACGCGCGGCGTACCAGTCGATCGGACTCGAGGTCAGATGCACGCGCGCCTCACGAGGTGCTCGTCTGGGCGCTCTGCGGCGCCTGAGCGGGCGCCACGACGCCGACGCTGTTCTGCTGGACGATGGACTCGAAGCGCGGCGGCGCCGCGAGCGGCTGTGCGCGGTGCTTGGGGTGGCTCGCGTACGAGCGGCGCGCCAGCCCGAGCCCGGCGGTGAAGAGGATCGCCGCGGCGACGACGACGAGCAGCTTGGCCCGGTCGGCGCGCCGCCGGGCGGCGGCGACGACCGGCGACGAGCGTCGCGGCGTGGTGTCGGGCGGGCGGGCGGCGGGCGGCATCGGGCTGGTGGTCGGGACGACGGGACGACGGGACGACGGGACGCTACGCCCGCCTCCTCCAAGCGAGGGTAAAGCGGGGGCGCTGGATGGCAAGTTGCGGGAAAGCGAGCGGGCCGCTGCTAGCTTGGCCACGCGTGTGGCGGGCGCGGCGCGG
>JADGPM010000307.1 GCA_017882425.1 Solirubrobacteraceae bacterium | reverse complement strand
TCCTGGCCGGCGAGCCGGGGGCGCGGCTCGACATCGCGCTCCTCAACGGAGGGGCCGCGATCTACGCGGCGGGCCGCGCGTCATCGATCGCAGAGGGCGTCGAGGCGGCGCGCGCGGCGGTCGAGTCGGGAGCCGCCACCGCGACGCTCGAGGCCTATGTCGCCCTCAGCCGGGAGCTCGCGGGCGCATGAGCGTGCTGGATCGCATCGTCGACGCCACCCGCGAGGACGTCGCGCGACGCCGGCGCGCGACGCCGCTCGCGACGCTTGAGCGCGAGCTCAGCGCGCGCGGCCCCGAGCGACCCTTCCAGGAGGCGCTCGTCCGCCACGGCGTCTCGGTCATCGCGGAGTTCAAGCGCCGCTCGCCGAGCGCCGGCGAGATCCGCGAGGGCTCGACGGTCGCGGAGGTCGTCAGCGCCTACGAGCGCGCCGGCGCCGCGGCGCTGTCCGTGCTCACCGAGGAGCACAACTTCGGCGGCTCGCTGGACGATCTGCGCGCCGCGCGCGCGTCGAGCGCGCTGCCGATCCTGCGCAAGGACTTCGTCGTCGATCCCTACCAGGTGGTCGAGTCCGCCGTCGCGGGCGCCGACGCGATCCTGCTGATCGTCGCCGCGCTCGGCGACAGAGAGCTGCGCTCGCTGCACGCGCTGGCGCTCGAGCTGGATCTCGACGTCCTCGTCGAGGTCCACGAGGACGAGGAGCTCGAGCGCGCGCTCGAGGCGATCGACCCCGACCTGATCGGGATCAACAACCGCGACCTCACCGATTTCACCGTGGACGTCGAGCGCACGTACGAGCTGCTCGTCGACGTCCCCGCCGGCAAGACCGTCGTCAGCGAGTCGGGCTTCCACAGCCCGGACCAGCTGCTCGAGCTCGAGCGCGTCGGTGTCGACGCCGTGCTCGTCGGCGAGAGCCTGCTGCGCGCGCCCGACCCGGCGGCCGCGCTCGTCGCGCTGCGCGGCGGCGAGGGTGAGGCCGACCCGGTCTAACCGGCCTGCGCGGCCATGGCGAAGCTCAGCAGGCTGAGCGCGCCGAGGTCGATGCTCGGCTCGACGTTCGCCGAGACGCCGACACGGTCGACGTAGACCGCGCCGCGGCCGTCGAACGTCCGGAACGGGTCGCTCCCGCCGGCGGGGCAGCGGCGCGCGCCCGTCGGCGTGCTCGTGTCGCCGCGAAGGTCGGCGGCGCTGCTCGGGCCCGTGACCGCCGCGCCGAGCATCAGCGGGCTGCCGCCGGTCAGCGAGCCGGACAGGTTGGCGACGGGGTCATGCAGGCAGTGCGGGAAGACGCCCCCGGCGCCGACGACGAAGCTCGTGCCCCAGGGGTTCGCGCCCAGGACCAGATCGCGCTGCTGGGCCCCGGTGGCGCCCAGCGCGGCGTTGCCGGCGAGCGTGTCGATCGCGGGCGCCTCGACCGACCAGCCGAGCGCATGGCTGACGACGTCGTCGTCGCGGTAGGCGCCCAGGTAGCCGAAGGGATCGCGGCGGGCCTGCGCTGCGCCGAGGCGCTCCTGGCCGAGCAGGTCGCCGCGCAGCAGCGCGGGCGTGAGGATCGCGCCCTTGGCGACCGTGATCTGGCTGCGGCCGGCCTGCCGCATCGCCGCGGCGGTGTCGGCGTGCGCCAGCGCGGCGACGTCGTAGAGGTTCAGCGAGTCGGTGCCGTTCAGCGGGCTCGTCGCGTAGGCGGCGGCCCAGCGGCCGGCCTGACGCAGGTAGCCGTTCGCGGCGGGCGTGCCGCGCGTGGCGAGCGCGAGCTCGGCGGCGCCGAGCTCCATGTCGTCGCGCCACTCGCGCTCGGGGTAGTACCCGTAGGGCGCGGCCGTCGTCAGCCGTCCGACGCCGCTCGTGCGGGCCGCGGCGAAGATCGTCTGCGCCGCGTGCAGGGCGCGCGCGCCGAGCGCCGGGTCGGCGGGCCCCAGGACCTGCGCCGCGAGCGCGTAGGCCGCCGCGAGCCTGCCGGCGAGGTTCGGGCTGATCGCCGGGCCCGTGACGAAGGCGGGGCGGTGGCGGTCGTAGTACTCCGGTGAGCCCGGCATCGCCTTCAGGGCGTCGTCCGCCTGGGGGAGCCGCCAGCGCGTCTCGTGCGCGCCGAGGATCGTGCCGTTGTTGCCGGTGCCCAGCCCCACCTGGTAGATCAGGCGGCGCGTCGCCGGGTCCCAGAGCTTCAGCAGCCAGTCCAGCCCGAAGACCGCCTCCTCGCGCACCCGCCCGGCACCGGCCCCCAGCCCGGCCTGCGCGTCGCGCAGCGCGAGCAGCAGGGCGACCTCGGTGAAGCTCGAGGTCTCGGCGAACTTCAGCGTGTCTCCGGCGTCCATCCAGCCGCCGGAGACGTCGACCGGGCCGCCGACGCGGTGCAGCGTGCCGACGAGCCGCCCGCTGCGGTAGACGGGCGTCGCGTACTCGAAGGCCCGCGCGTCTGCGAGGTGGGAGGGGCGGCGGTCGAGGATCGATCCGTCGACGCCGGGACCGTCGCGCTTTGCGCGCAGGTAGCGCACGGCGTTTGCCACCAGCGGCTCGTAGAGCGCCGCGGCGGGTGCCACCCGGACGGGCGGTGACACGGCCGAGACCGGGCCGGTGATCCTGACGGTGTACGAGCCCGGCGTCCGCACCGCCGTCAGGTCGATGGGGTAGGCGTAGGGCCAGGACGGGCTCCACGCCGCGGCGCGGGGCCCGAGGGCGACCGTCGTGACTCGCGCTCCCGCCGCATCGACGACGACCGCGCGCGCCCCGCTCGCCGGGCGGCGGCTGAGGAGCACCGCGCGCTTGACGGCAGTCGGGGCGTACCCGACAAGGTTGACGCGGACGACCGCGCCGGCGGTCGCCGTCGATGCCGTCCCCTCGGGCCCCGGTGTCGCCGCGGCGCCGCCGCAGGCCGTCAGCGCCGAGGTCGCCACCAGCGTGGCCGGGAGCACCAGGCGACGCAGGGTCGAGCGGCCGGGGAGGTGGATCGTGGGTCGGAACACAGCGGTCGGCGACGACCATAGGCCGCGTCGCGTCAGCGGCGGATCACCGGCCGGTTTGGATCGCGTTCGCGACCGGCAACCGCATTCGAACATCCCCTTTACGGCACCGATGAGCCCGATGACTTTCATGCCGTCGGGATGCGAGCGAGCGAGCAGCAGACCGGCGCCGCGGCGCCCAGAGCCGTTGCGCGGCCCTCGACGCAGCGCAGGCTCAGGGCGCAGGAGGCACCCGTCTTCCACGACGCGACCGGCCGCCGCCGCCGTGTCGTCACCGTCCTCGGCGTGCTGGCCGCATCGCTGACGGCGCTCTGGCTCTGCGCGATGGTCGTCGGCGCCACCGGCTTCGCCACGCTGCCGTCGATCCGCCGGGTCCTCGCCGTCCACCGCGCGCCCGGCGGGTCGCACGTCAGGCGCGTCGTCGCCGCATCCGCGCCCGTCTCGCGCGCGACGCTCGTCCGCTCGGCGAGGGCCGTGACGCGCCGCCGCGCCGTGACGGTCCTCTCCAGCCACCGCGCGGTCATGGTCGACCTGCAGTGATGCGCCGCCGCCGGGGTCAGCGCGACGCGACCGGCGGGCGTCGCGGACGGCAGGCCGTGATCGGGCTGTGCGCGAGCATGCTGGCGCTGCTGCTGATCGTCGACGGCATCACGACGCGCACCGTCGGCGCCGCCGGCACCGGAGCCGCGAGCGGCGCGAACGCGCCGCTCGCGCCGCTGCGCCCGGTGCTCACCGCCGGCCCGCGCCGGCTCGTCTCCACCCAGCCGCCGCCGGGACGTCGCGTCGCGCTGACGTTCGATGACGGCCCCGACCCGCGGTGGACGCCGAAGATCGCGAAGATCCTGCTGCGCGAACACGCGCCGGCGACGTTCTTCGAGGTCGGGAGCATGGTCGTCCAGCATCCCGGCATCACCCGGGAGCTCGCGCGGGACGGCTTCCTGATCGGGAACCACACGTTCACGCACGCCCAGCTGGTGGGCATGCCGCCGTGGGAGCGCAACCTGCAGGTCTCGATCGCCCAGAGCATCATCGGTGGCGTCACCGGCCGGCTGCCGCGCCTGGTCCGACCGCCCTACTCGTCGACTCCCGACGGAGCGACGAGCGCCGAGGCGCGCACCTGGAACGCGCTGGCGCACCGGGGCTACACGATCGTCCTCTCGAACTACGACGCTCAGGACTGGACCCAGCCCGGGGTCGGTCAGATCGTCCGCAACGCCGTCCCGCCGCACGGCCGCGGCGGGATCATCCTGATGCACGATGCCGGGGGGCGCCGCGTGCAGACGGTCGAGGCGCTGCCGCTCGTCATCCATGCGCTGCGCGCCCACGGCTATCGGATCGTGAGCCTCGCCGACCTGACCGGGCTGCCCGCGGCGGACCTCAGCGTGCCGATCTCCGGCTGGGAGCGCACGCGGGGGCGCCTGCTCGTCTCGATGCTGCATGTCGCGGCGCTCGTGACCTCGGCGCTGACCCTGATCGTCTTCGGCGTCATGGCGATCGTCGCGGTGCGGATGCTGATCGTCCTGCTGCTGGCGCGGATGCAGGTTCGCCGCGCCCGCGATCTCCCCGACGACCTGGGGCACACGCCAACCGTGACGGTCCTCGTCCCGGCCTACAACGAGGCGGTCGGGATCGAGGCCGCGGTCCGCTCGCTGGCAGCCTCCGACTACCCGGCCCCGCTGGAGATCCTCGTCATCGACGACGGGTCCGATGACGGGACGGGCGACCTCGTCCAGGGGCTCGGGCTGGAGCGTGTGCGGGTCCTGCGCCAGGAGAACGCCGGGAAGGCGGCGGCGCTCAACCACGGCATCGACGAGGCGACGGGCGAGATCGTCGTCACGGTCGACGGCGACACCGTGTTCGAACCGGCGACGCTGATCCATCTCGTGCAGCGGTTCCGCGAGCCGCAGGTCGGCGGGATCTCCGGCAACACGAAGGTCGGCCGGCGCCGGCGCCTGGTCGAGCGCTGGCAGCACATCGAGTACGTGATGAGCTTCAACCTCGACCGCAGGATGTACGAGGTGCTCGGCTGCATGCCGACGGTCCCCGGCGCGATCGGTGCGTTTCGCCGCCGGGCGCTGCTCGAGGTGGGCGGCGTGTCCGGTGCCACCCTCGCCGAGGACACGGACCTGACGCTCGAGATCGGCCGCGCGGGCTGGGCGGTGGTGTACGAGCCGCGGGCCCGCGCCTGGACCGAGGTCCCGTCCACGCTGCGTGCGCTGCACCGCCAGCGCAGCCGCTGGGCGTACGGCACGATCCAGTCGCTGTGGAAGCATCGCGACGCCACGCGCACCCGCGGGCAGGGCCGGATCGGGACGCACGCCGTCCCGTACATGTCGGTCTTCCAGGTGCTCCTGCCGCTCACGGCGCCGCTGATCGACGTGTTCGCGATCTACGGCATCCTGTTCCTCGATCCCGCGAAGATCCTCGCGTTCTGGCTGGTCTTCAACGTGCTGCAGCTGATCCTCGCGTGGGTCGCGTTCGGCTGGGACGGCGAATCGCGCCGGGTGCTCTGGACGCTCCCACTCCAGCAGTTCGTCTATCGCCAGCTGATGTATCTCGTGGTGGTCGACGCGGTCGTCTCGGCGCTGCTCGGCTCGCGTCTGTCGTGGAACCGGCTCGAGCGCAGTGGGGAGATCCACGTCGCCGCGCCGTCCGCCTGATCAGCGGGCCCGCAGCACGGCCATCCCGTAGGGCTCGATGGTGACGGAGGCGCCGGCGGCGGCGCGCTGCGTCAGCAGGCCGGTGTTCGGTGCCGCGTACCCGCGTGCGCCCGCCGGGTGCCAGACGTAGGTCCGGGCGTCGAACACGCTCGCGGTGACGCCGGTGGCCCTGCCGGCGAGGTCGAGCCGGACGGCGATCGTGCGCGCCGGGTCGAGGTTCTCGACGAGCACGCGCGTTCCGCCGGCGGCGTCGCGCAGGGCGTAGCCACGCACCGGCGGGCCGCCGCCCGCGACCGCGATGCGCACCGGAGCCGGGCGCAGCATCCCCGGCCCCGCTGCCCAGACCCCGGTCAGCAGCCGCGCGGCCCACGCGATGGCGGTGGGGTGCAGCTTGCCGGTGCGCGCGTCGTGCAGCACAGTCGTCAGCGCGCCCCAGCTGCGGCAGCGCTCGGTGGGGTCGGTCGACAGGACGTCCGGCTCGTAGCCGTAGAGGTAGGCCGCGGCGCCGCCGTCGCGAGCGAGGAAGCGCGCCGCGACGTCGGCGTCCAGGAGCGCGCCGGCACGGCCCATCTCCGGCGCGCCGGTGAAGGCCGAGTATCCGTATTCGGTGATGATCCGCGGCACCGACGGCGGCAGCCCCGCGTGCGCCTGCCGCGCGAGCACCGCGTCGAGGATCGCGCCCGAGCGGCGCAGCTGCGGGGCGGTCGGCCGGCACACGTCGTCCCACGGGTACCACTCGAACGAGAAGAAGCCCAGGTCGAGCAGGGCGCGCTCGCGGCGCAGCTGGGCGATGAACCGCCCGGTCCACGAGCGCCGGCCGCGGGCGTCCGGCCAGAAGGTCCAGTCGGGGATCGCCGTCTGGTAGCCGGGACCGCCGAGCGCGACCCGGGGGTCGGCGCGCTTCAGTGCACGCGCGAACTGCGCGTAGAGCGCGCCGTAGTCCTCCGGCGAGGCGAGCTGCCCGTCGGGCTCCTCGCCGAGCTCCACGCGGCCGACCGGGATGCGATGCGCGTGCAGCCAGCGCAGCTCGGTGACCGCTGCGCCCGGCGTTCCGTAGAGCACCGGCACGGGAACCATCAGGGGCCGCCCCCGTGTCAGGCCGCTGCGCGCGACGGTGGTGAACGAGGGCTGCTCGTAGCTCGTGTCGCGGTCGCCCGCACGGTGCCACGAGTCGGTGCTCGACACGAACGTCGAGGTCTGGCGCTGGTCGGGGCGGTGCCGGACCAGATCCGCGAACCGTCCGCCGGGGCCGAGGCGGCCGACCGCGAGCTCGCGGATCGCAAACCCCAGGCGGTCGCGCGGGTCGCGGGCGCCGCGCGGAGCGGTGTGCGAGGAGCGCTCGAGCAGGATGCGCACGAAGCGCGTGGCGATCGGCCGACCGGCGACGCGCAGCGTCTGCATCCCCCCGCTGGAGGACCGCACGCCGGCCGGGAAGTCGACCCAGCGCCCCGGTGGGTGCCCTGCGAGGAAGACGGCGTCGTCGCCGCGCCACCACTGCACGTGGATGTGGCGCGCGAATGGCGCGCCCCACGCGATCCGCAGCGCGTCGACGGCCCGGTGCCGGCCGAAGTCGACGAGCGCCCACTGGGGGTGCGCGGCGTGGCTGTAGCGCGGGTCCAGGTAGGGGTCGGATTTCCAGAACGCCGCGCGGCTCCCGTCGTCCAGTCGCGAGTAGCCGCTGTCGTTGGCCTGGTCGTGGGTGGTGCCGCGCCGCGGCAGCGCGTAGCCGTAGGTCGCGAGCGGGAGCGGGCCGGGCCGCGGGACCGGCGTCCAGTACCCGCGCCGGTGGGCGGGGTCGCTCCAACGGCCGTCCGGGGTCCAGTGCCACGCCTCGATCCCGAGCTCGGTCCGCAGGCGATACGAGACGGCGCCCAGCCCACTGGCGGCCATCGCCCGCAGCGTCGCAGGCCGGTAGATCCGCGCCGTGTCGCCCTGCTCGTGTCCGTCGAGCCCGGCGCCGATCGCGTCGATCGCCGTGAACGATGTGGAGGCGGCGGCGCCCACCCTCACCGTCACAGGGACCGGGGCGCCGGCGCCGGGCGCCGTGACGAGCACGACGATGCCGAGCGGCCGGAGCGTGATGCGCCCTCCGCGGACGGTCACAGGGATCGGTGGGCTGTCCGGCGTGGCGCGTCCGCGCGGGCCGCGCGCGTGCCAGCGGTACGTGCGCGCATCCATCGCCCATGCAGCGACGTGCGTGCCCAGCGCCGCCGGCAGGCGGACCGTGACCGCACGGCGCGTGTGGTCGGCCAGCAGCAGCGCGAGCCGGCCGTCGGGTCGTCGCGTGGCGAACGCGGCGATGCCGGCGGCGCTTGGGCCGGTCGCAGCGGTGCGCAGCAGGGTGTGCGGCAGGTCGCCCGGCTGCGCCCAGCGGCGCAGGACGAGATCCAGCGCCCAGCGCGCCGCGACGGGCTGCAGCACGTGGCGCGCGTCGTTCGTGCGCCAGAGCACGAGGTTGCCCCACGCGTCGCATGCGGTCGCCTCGCGCATCAGGCTGTCGGGCTCGAGCCCGTAGAGGAAGGACGCCGCTCCGGGGCCTCCGGCGGCGAGCAGACCCAGCGCCGTCTCCGCATCGAAGACGGCGCCCGCGCGGTCGACCTCGGCCGGTGCGGCGAACGCCGAGTAGCCGTACTCGGTGATCGCGATCGGGACGCGCACGCCCTCGCGGCGCTGGCGCGCGATCAGGCCGCGCAGGAGGCCGGGCCCGTGCGCGATCGCGTCCGCGCCGGACGCGCACGGGTCGTCGAACGGGTACCACTCGAACGAGAAGAAGCCCGGCCGCGGGGCGCGGCCGGCGCGCAGCGCGCCGAGCCAGCGCGCGGTCCAGGAGCGCCGGCCGCGGGCGTCGGGCCAGGCCGTCCAGTCCGGCAGCGCCGTCGAGTACCCGGGTCCCCCGAGCACCGCCGCGGGCGCCGCGGCCCGCACGGCGACGGCGGCCTGCCGCCACAGCTCCGCGTCGTCCTCGGGCTGGACGCTCTGGCCGTCCGGCTCCTCGCCGACCTCGACCTGCCCGAGCGGCCAGCCGATCGCGTGCAGGTACCGGACGAGGTTCCCCGCGTCGGACGGCACCCCGTAGAGCGCGGGCACCGGCGTCATCAGTCCGCGGCCGGCGCCCAGGCGGGCGGCCATCACCACGCCGAACCCCGGCTGCTCGGTGTTCGGATCCCGGTCGCGGGCGGTGTGCCACGGGTCGGTCGAGGAGGTCCAGACGACGCTCTGGGTGCCGGCGGACCGGCCGTGGCGCACGACGTCGCGCAGCCGCCGGCCCCCCAGCAGGACACCCGCACGCAGCTCGCGCACGGCGACCCCGAGACGGTCGCGCACGTCGCGCGAGCCGGGCGGGGCGGTCCGCGAGGCGCTCGTGACGAGCACCCTGATCCAGCGCGCGCGCAGCGGACGGCGCGCGATGCGCAGCAGCTCGCTCCCGGCATGCGCCCGCAGGGCGCCGGCGGGAAACGTCACCCAGCGACCCAGCGTGGAGGGCGGCCCGGTGAAGCGCCGGTTCTCACCGGGCGCGCCGTTGCGGACCGCGGGAGCACGGCCGACCCAGCGCGCCACCTCGATCCGCGTCGCCCACGGCGTGCCCCACCGCACGGCGAGCGCATCGATCGCGAGCGGGCGACCGAGGTCGACGACGACCCACGGCCGGTGGAAGGCGCGCGCGAACGGCCGGTCGAGGTAGGGGTCGGATTTCCAGAAGCTTGCGGGATCGCCGTCATCGATCCGCGAGTAGCCGCTGTTCTCCGCCTGATCGATCGTGTTCCCGCGCCGCGGCAGGCGGTAGCCGTAGGTCGCCGCGGGCACCGACCCGCCGGGGACGGGGGAGCCCGTCCAGTAGCCGCGACGGTGCGCCGGGTCGCTCCAGGATCCGTGGTCGGTCCAGTGCCATGCCTCGCCGCCGAGCTCTGTGCGCAGCCGGTAGGAGATGGCGCCCAGCCCGCTCGCGCGCATCGTGGCGACGCCCGCCCTGGTGTAGATCCGGCGCGTGTCGCCGGACTCGTGGCCGTCCAGCGCGGCGCCGAAGGCACGGTCCGGCCGGAACGTCGCCACCGGCGCTCCGATCGTCACCGCGGCCGAGGGTGCGTGCGGCGACCCGGCCGTGCGCTCCGCTGCCTGAGCTGACACGATGAGCGCCGCGATCGCCGCGAGCGCGGGGGCTCGCCGGCGAGTGATGAGCCGTCGCGGACCGCGCACGACCGGACCGTGGCGCGGCGCCTTAAACGGGCTCTAACGTCCGTGTTCGCGTCGCGCCTCGGACGTCCGCGGCGTTTCGGAAGTCCTCAGAATCGTTTTACCAACCCTTCACGAAACAGCGCCACCCTCCATCGTCATGACGAAATCCCGATCTCCCTGGCCCATCGCACTCTTCTCCGCCCTGGTGGGCGGCGTCGCCGCGGTGGCGCTCGCAGCCGCCGTCGGCGTGGGCGGCGGCAGCACGACCACGACGGTCGTGCAGCAGTCCCCGCTCTCGAACGTGCGCCCGGCCGCCGACAAGGCCGGCGCCGGCCTGACCGCCGCCGACATCTACAAGACCGACGGCACCGGCGTGGTCTTCATTCGCGCGAACGTCGTCGAGTCGACGACGTCGGCGTTCGGCTTCCCGCAGCAGCAGCAGGGCGAGGCCACCGGCTCCGGGTTCGTCATCGGCAAGGACGGCACGATCCTCACCAACGCACACGTCATCGACGGCGCGACGAAGGTCACCGTCCAGTTCGCGAACAACAAGACCCTCACCGCCAAGGTCGTCGGCAAGGACCGCTCCAGCGACATCGCGCTGCTGAAGGTCGACCCGAAGGGCATGAACCTCACGCCGCTCTCGCTCGGCTCCGCCAAGGACGTGCAGGTCGGCGACCCGGTCGTCGCGATCGGCAACCCCTTCGGCCTGGACCGCACGCTGACGACGGGCGTGGTCTCGGCCAAGCAGCGCCAGATCCAGGGTCTCAACGGCTTCGCGATCGACAACGTCATCCAGACCGACGCGGCGATCAACCCCGGCAACTCGGGCGGCCCGCTGATCGACAGCGCCGGCAAGGTCATCGGCATCAATTCGCAGATCGAGACCGGCAGCAGCAGCAAGGGCAACGTCGGGATCGGGTTCGCCGTGCCGATCGACACCGCCATCAAGCTGCTCCCGCAGCTGAAGAAGGGCGCCACGGTCACCACGGGCTACCTCGGGATCTCCGCACGGACGATCGACAGCTCGCTGTCGGGCCTGAACCTCCCGGTCGACGCGGGCGCGCTCGTCGAGGTCGTCCAGCCGGGCAGCCCCGCCGCGAAGGCCGGCATCAAGGCCGGCGACATCCCCGCGCAGCTCAACGGCGCGTCGGTGACGCTCGGTGGCGACATCATCGTCAAGGTCGACAACAAGACGATCACGTCGAGCGACGGCCTGTCCTCGTACATCGCCTCGAAGAAGAAGGGCGACACGGTGAAGGTCGAGGTCATCCGCGACGGCAAGCACCGCACGTTCAGCGTCGTGCTCGCCGAGCGCCCGCAGTCCACGCCCGCCACGCCGCAGACGCAGACCACGCCGTAGCTACGATGGCGGGGTGCCGGCCGCGCCCCGCATCAAGATCTGTGGCATCACCGGCCTCGACGACGCCGAGCGCGCCGTCGAGGCCGGCGCCTGGGCGGTCGGCCTGATCCTCTGGGCCGGGTCCCCGCGGCGCTGCGAGCTCGACGAGGCGCAGCTGATCGCCCGCCGGCTGCACCGCGCCGCGGAGGTGTGCGGCGTCTTCGTCAACGAGACGCTCGACACGGTCGCGCGGACCGTCGACACGGTCGGGCTGACGATGGTCCAGCTGCACGGCGACGAGGGCCCCTCGTTCTGCGAGGAGGTGCGGCGGCGGACCGGCGCCAAGGTCATCAAGGCCGGGCGCGTCGGGTCGCTCGCGGACCTGCGCGACGTCGAGCGCTTCCACCACGTCGACTACCACCTGCTCGACACCCGGCGCGACGGGATGGCCGGCGGGACGGGGGAGACGTGGGACTGGACGCTCGTCGGCCAGCGCCACTCGAAGGTGCCGCTGATCCTCAGCGGTGGGCTGACGCCCGCCAACGTGGCCGACGCGATCCGGATGACGCGTCCCTATGCCGTCGACACCGCGAGCGGCACCGAGGCCTCGCCCGGTGTCAAGGACCCGGAGAAGCTCACGGCGTTCGTCACCGCCGTCCGCGCCGAGGCCGAGGCGGAGGCGGCCGCGGAGGCCGCTGCCGCGGCGCTCGCCCTCGCCGAGCTCGAGGCCGAGCACGTACCGGCGATCGAGGCCCCCGAGACCACGGAGAGCGCCTCATGAGCATCACGAGCGGCGTCGAGCATCGCTACGGCCCCTACGGGGGCCAGTACGTCCCCGAGACGCTGATGCCGGCGCTCGAGGAGCTCGAGGCGGCCTGGCTGGACGCCTGGCGCGACCGCACCTTCCGCGACGAGCTCGACCGCCTGCTGCGCGACTACGCCGGCAGGCCCACGCCGCTCTACCTGGCCGAGCGGATGAGCGAGATCGCGGGCCGCCCGATCTACCTCAAGCGCGAGGACCTGCTGCACACGGGCGCCCACAAGCTCAACAACGCGCTCGGGCAGGCGCTGCTGGCGCGCCGGATGGGCAAGCGGCGCGTGATCGCCGAGACGGGCGCCGGGCAGCACGGCGTCGGCACCGCGACGGCGTGCGCGCTGCTGGGCCTGGAGTGCGTCGTCTACATGGGCGCCGAGGACATGCGCCGCCAGCGCCCCAACGTGCAGCGGATGGAGCTGCTCGGCGCCGAGGTGCGCGCGGTCGAGGCCGGGACCCGGACGCTGAAGGAGGCGACCTCGGAGGCGATCCGCGACTGGGTCACGAACGTCTCCGGCACGCACTACGTGATCGGCTCGGCGATCGGCCCGGCGCCCTACCCGGCGATCGTGCGCGAGCTGCAGCGCGTGATCGGCGACGAGGCGCGCGCGCAGATCCTCGAGCGCGAGGAGCGCCTCCCGGCCCGGGTCGTGGCCTGCGTCGGCGGCGGCTCGAACGCGATCGGCACCTTCGCCGCGTTCGTCGGCGACGCCGCGGTGCGGCTGCTGGGCGTCGAGGCGGCCGGCGAGGGCCTCGAGAGCGGCCGCCACGGCGCCCCGCTCACCGTCGGCGGGCGGCCCGGCGTCCTGCACGGCGCGCTGATCGCGCTGCTGCAGACCGATGAGGGGCAGGTCATCGAGGCGCACTCGGTGTCCGCGGGCCTGGACTACCCGGGGGCGGGGCCCGAGCACGCGCATCTGCGCGACACCGGCCGCGCCACCTACGTCGCGGTGACCGACGACCAGGCGCTCGACGCGGTGCGCGACGTCGCGCGGCTCGAGGGCATCATCCCCGCGCTCGAGACCGCGCACGCGCTGCACGTCGTGCTGCGCGAGCCCTCCGACTCCGACATGGACCTCGTCTGCTTCTCCGGCCGCGGCGACAAGGACCTCGCCGAGGTCATGGACCGGCTGGCAGCGCGATGAGCACGGGCGTCGGCGCGCCCCAGGTCGCCGGGGCCGCGCGCATCGAGCAGGCCTTCGCCGCGGCGCCCGGCAGGGCGGCGCTGATGCCCTACCTGATGGGCGGCTACCCGGACCTCGCCACCTCCGACGCGATCGCGCAGGCCTACGCCGACGGCGGCGCGGACCTCGTCGAGCTCGGCGTGCCCTTCTCCGACCCGATCGCCGACGGCCCGGTGATCCAGGCGGCGGCGACGCGCGCGCTCGCCGCCGGCGCGAGCGTCGAGGGCGTGCTGGGCATCGCCTCGCGCCTCGCGCCTCGCGTCCCGGTCGTCCTGATGCTCTACGCCAACCTCGTGCTCGCGCGCGGGGTGGAGGCGTTCGCCGCCGCCGCCGCGAGCGCCGGGGTCAGCGGCGTGATCGTCCCGGACCTGCCGCTCGAGGAGGCGCCCGCCGCGCAGGCGGCGTTCGCCGCGCAGGGGCTCGCGCTCATCCCGCTCGTCGCTCCGACGACCACTGACGAGCGCCTCACGCGGATCGGCGCCGGCGCCCAGGGCTTCCTGTACACGGTCTCGGTGACGGGCATCACGGGGGAGCGGGCGTCGCTCTCACAGGAGTTCGCGCGGATCGTGGCGCGCGCGAAGGCGCACACGCGGGTGCCGGTCGCCCTCGGCTTCGGCATCTCGACGCCCGCGCAGGCCGCCGCCGCGGCCGACGCGGGGGCGGACGGCGTGATCGTCGGCAGCCGGCTCGTGCGCGAAGCCGGCGAGGCGACCGACGCGCCCGCCGCGGTGCGCAGCCTCGTCGCGGCTTTCGCGGAGGCCCTCCGGTAGGATCCCCGCGGCATGTACCTCGCCTTCGTCACCTCACTCGCGCTGTCGGTCTGGA
>JADGPM010000306.1 GCA_017882425.1 Solirubrobacteraceae bacterium | reverse complement strand
GCGGCTTCTACCACCTCGTCTCGTTCGTCTGCGGGGCGTTCGCCGTGGAGCGCGAGCCCTGGGCGACCTCCCCGCCGATGGACTGAGGCGCGATGATGTGCCGATGGACCTCGAGCTCGACGGGAAGGTCTGCGTCGTCACCGGAGCGAGCCGCGGCATCGGCCGCGCGACGGCGCAGCGGCTGAGCGACGAGGGGGCGAGCGTGCTGCTGGTCGCACGCGGGGAGAAGGAGCTGCGCGCCGCCGCGGCGCTGTGCGGTGAGCGGGCCGCGTGGCTGGCCTGTGACGTCTGCGACGCCGACGCCGACGAGCGCATCATCGCCACCTGCGCCGAGCAGATGGGCGGCGTCGACGTCCTCGTCAACAACGCCGGGACGACCTGGGCCGCGACGCTCGACGAGCTGACCGACGAGGACTGGATCGCCCAGTACGCGCTGCACGTCCTGGCGCCGATGCGGCTGATGCGCGCCGCGGCACCGCGCATGGCCGCGCGCGGGGGCGGGCGCATCGTGAACGTCTGCTCGTCGGCGGGCAAGCGTCCCTCGCTGACGAACGCGGCCTACAGCGTCACGAAGGCCGCCCAGCTCTCGCTCTCGCGCCTGTTCGCCGACTCGTACGCGACGCAGGCCGTCCTCGTCAATGCCGTGACGCCGGGCGGGACGGCCTCCGAGCTGTGGACCGCTCCGGGCGGCATGGCCGACCAGACCGGGGCCGCGCGCGGCGTCGGGCGCGAGGAGGCGCTCGAGATCCAGCGCTCGAAGATCCCGCTCGGCCGCCTCGCCGAGCCCGGCGAGATCGCCGACGTCATCACATTCCTGTGCTCGGCGCGGGCGAGCACCGTCACGGGGGCCGCGTGGTCGGCTGACGGCGGCTCGGTCGCGATCATCATCTGAGGATTCGGCACCCGCCCACCCCGGGTGCGGCCCGGCGCCCGAAGTACCATCTGGCGGGTGCTCACGCCGCGCCAAGAGCTGATCCTGCGCAAGGTCGTCGAGGCCAACCAGGCGACCGGCCTGCCCGTCGGCTCCAAGACCCTCGCCGAGGACGCCGAGCTGGGCTGCGGTCCGTCGACGATCCGCAACGAGCTGGCGATCCTCGAGGAGCAGGGTCTGCTCGAGCACCCGCACACCTCGGCGGGGCGCCTGCCGACGGACGCCGGGCGGCGCGTCTACGTCGACCGCCTGCTGCCCGCGACGCGCCGCGCGTCGCTGGACCTGCCGCTCGTGCGCCGCGAGGTCGACGAGGCGATGCAGCTCACGACCGAGACGCTCGCGCAGGTGACGAACCTGCTCGCGGTCGTCTCGGCGCCGCCGCTGGAGACCGCGACGATCCGCCACGTCGAGGTGCTCCTGCTGCAGCCGCAGGTCGCGATGGTCGTCGTCATCACCTCCACCGGCGGCGTCACGAAGCGGATGCTGACCTTCGACGCGCCCGTCGACTCGGGGCTCGTCGGCTGGGCCGGGGAGTACCTGAACGAGCGCCTGACGGGCATCGGGCTCGGGGCGCGGATGCTCCACCAGCGGCTCACCGACCCCTCGCTGGGCGTCAGCGAGCAGCGCTTCCTCGACGCGCTGGCGCCGGCGTTCGGCGAGCTGCACGGGACCGCCGAGGACACGCTCTACGTCGAGGGTGCCGCGCGGCTGCTCGGCGGCGACCGGATGCAGGACGTGGCGCAGATCAACGAGCTGATGAGCGCGCTCGAGCGGCGCGTGGCGCTGCTGGGCGTCCTGCGCGTCGCGCTCGGCTCGCGCGACGTGCTCGTGCGGATCGGCAGCGAGAACGAGCTGCCCGCGCTGCGCTCGCTGGCGCTGGTCGGCGCCGGCTACGGGCTGCCCGCGCGGCGCCTGGGGACGGTCTCCGTGATCGGCCCCGTGCGGATGGACTACGCGCGCACGATCGCGACCGTGCGCGAGGCCGCGCTGCAGCTCTCCCGCTACGTTGAGGACGTCTACGACGCCTGACGGCGGCCTCCGGATGTCCAGCACCCTTCCCCGAGATCCCTACGACGTGCTGGGCGTTCCGCGCGACGCCGACGAGACGACGATCAAGAAGTCGTTCCGCAGGCTGGCGCGCGAGCTGCATCCGGACGTCAACGCGCACGACCCGCAGGCCGAGGAGAAGTTCAAGGAGGCCGCGGAGGCCTACGAGATCCTCAACGACCCCAAGCGCCGCGAGGTCTACGACCGCTTCGGCCACGAGGGGCTGCGCAGCGGCGGGATGCGCCCGAACTTCGAGGGCTTCGGGTCGCTCGGCGACCTCTTCGAGGCATTCTTCGGCGGCGCCGGCGGGTTCGGCGGCACCGGGTTCGGCGGGCAGCCCGGCGGACCCGTCCAGGGCGACGACGCGATCATCGGCCTCGACATCACCCTCGCGCAGGCCGCCGCGGGCACGCCGGAGGAGGTGACCTTCGAGGCCGTCCACACCTGCGAGCGCTGCGAGGGCGAGGGGGGCGAGCCGGGGACGGCGGTCGAGACGTGCGAGAAGTGCGGCGGGTCGGGCGTGCTCCAGGCGGCCGTGCGCTCGCCGTTCGGGCAGGTCCTGCGCCAGACGGCGTGCGACCGCTGCGGCGGCGAGGGGCGCATCCCGCAGACGCCGTGCACCGAGTGCGACGGCCGCGGGCGCGTCGTGAAGCCGCGCACGCTCAGCGTCGACGTCCCGCCGGGGATCGCCGACGGCCAGCGCATCCGACTCCAGGGCCGCGGCCACGCGGGTGAGCGCGGCGGCCCGCCCGGTGATCTCTACATCCAGGTGCGGATCGCGCCAGACGAGCACCTTCTGCGGGACGGGGACGACCTCGTGACCGTCCTCGACGTCCCAGCGCCGCTGGCCGCCCTGGGCGCGACGCTGCCGGTGCCCGTGCTGGGGGACGCCGTGCTCAATGTGCGCGTGCCGACCGGTACGCAGCCCGGCGAGGTCATCACCGTCGATCATGAGGGCATGCCGCTGCTGCGGCGCCCCGAGCGCCGCGGCGACCTGCGCGTCGTCATCAACGTCGTCATCCCGCGTCGCCTGACAGCCGAGCAGCGCGAGGGGCTCCAGCGGCTCGCGGACTCGCTCACGCCGGAGAACCTCGCCGCGCCCGAGACGATGAGCGCGAAGCTGCGGCGCCTCTTCGGCGGCCGTCGATGATCCGCCTCGCGCTGCGCGTGCGGCGCGAGGATGCCGAGATCGCGCTCGCCGAACTGCTCGAGCTCGCGCCCTCCGGCGTGGAGGAGCGCGAGGACGGCGACGTCATCGAATACGCGGTCTACGGTGCGCCCGGCGAGCTGCCGGCGCTGCCCGACCTGCGCGCGGCCGCCGGCGGTGCGCTCGTCGAGATCACGACGCAGGAGGTCCCCGACGACTGGCACGAGCGCTGGAAGGCGTTCCACCGCCCGGTCGAGGTGCGCCGCGAGGACCGAGCGCTGCGCGTGCGCCCGCCGTGGGAGCCTGCCGACGGGGCCACGGGCGTCGAGGACCTCGTGATCGACCCCGGTCAGGCGTTCGGCACGGGGGCGCACCACACGACCCGCCTGTGCCTGGAGCTGCTGCTGGAGCTCGATCCCGGCGATGCGTGCGTCGACCTGGGGTGCGGCTCCGGCGTGCTGGCGATCGCGGCGGCACGGCTCGGGTGGGCGCCCGTGCTCGGGCTCGACCACGAGGCCGAGAGCGTCGAGGCGACCCGGGCGAACGCCGCGGCCAACGCCGCGGTCGTCGAGGTACGTGCGTTCGACCTGCTGCACGACGGCCCCGCACCCACCGCGCCGACCGTCCTCGCCAACCTGCTGCGCCCGTTGCTGCTGCACGTCGCGCGCACGGGCTTCTCTGGCGGTGAGGCGCCGCGAGCGCTCGTGGCGAGTGGCCTGCTGGCCCACGAGGCCGACGAGGTCGCTGCGGCGTTCGCCGAGCACCACGGGCTGTACGAGGCCGACCGGCGCCACGGCGGCGAGTGGGCGGCGCTGCTGCTCGTGCGCTGATCGAGGCTCAGGACGCGATGTCGCGGCGGCTGCGCGCCGCAGCGAGATGACCGATCAGCCGCTCCGCGGCCTCCGCCGGGTCGCCGGGCCCGTCGGGTGCGAGGTCCGTGCGCACCCAGCCGGGGTCGAAGGCGAAGACCGCGACGCCGCGCCCGCCGCCGACCTCCTGGCGCAGCGTCTGCGTGAAGGACTCGAGCGCGGCCTTCGATGCGGCGTAGGCGCCCATCCCGCGCCGCCCGGGGCTGACCTGCGGTGCCACGACGCTGGCGACCACGCCCTCGCCGCGCTCGGCCATGCCCGGGACGAGGCGCCCGGCGAGCACGAAGGGCGACAGCGCGTTGACCTGAAAGGCTCGATCGAGGTCCTCGAGCCCGACCTCGGCGACCGAACCGTCGACGCGCACGCCGGCGTTGTTCACGAGCACGTCGACGCGGCCATGGCGTGCGAGGACCGCGTCCGCGAGCGTCAGCGCGTCCGCGGGGTCGGACAGGTCGGCGACGTGCGTCGAGGCCGCCCCGAGCGTCTCGAGCAGCGCGCCGCGCCGCGCCGAGGCCGCGACGGTCGCGCCGCGCTGCACGAGCCCCCGTGCGACGGCGGCGCCGATGCCGCTCGAGGCCCCGGTGACGAGGATGACCCTCCCGGCGAGATCCATGCGACGGATACGCCGCTGCACCGCCCGGGGATCGCAGAGGCTCGCTGAGCCCGGGCCCGGCAGAGGGCCAAGACACGCGCCATCGCTCGCAGTCCGCCACGCCGGGGTACCGTTCCTCCCATGGCCCACACGCGAACCGACCTCACCTTCCCTTCGGGCGGCGACGAGATCGCCGCGTGGCTCTACCGGCCCGAGACGGGCGACGACGCGCGCAGCCCCTGCATCGTGATGGCGCACGGCTTCAGCGCGACGCGTGCCGACGCGTTGCCCGCCTACGCCGAGCGCTTCGCGGACGCGGGATACGGCGTCGTCCTGTTCGACTACCGCGGCTTCGGCGACAGCGGCGGTGCGCCGCGCCAGGTCATCGACATCCGCCGCCAGCAGGAGGACTACGAGGCCGCGATCCGCTTCGCCTGTCGCCAGCCGTGGGTCGATCCGGAGCGCATCGCGCTGTTCGGCTCCTCCTTCAGCGGCGGCCACGTGGTCGACGTCGCCTCGCGCGACCGGCGCATCGCCGCGGTGATCGCCCAGGCGCCGTTCGCCGACGGCGTCGCGCAGCTGCGCCACACGCCGCCGAAGGTCGCTGCGCGCGCCACGTTCGACGGGCTGCGTGACCTGCTCGCCGCAGCGCGCGGGCGCGCGCCGGTGACCATCCGCCCGACGGGCGCGCCCGGCAGCTACGCCGTCATGACGGCGCCCGAGGCCGAGCCGGGGTTCGCGTCGATCGTCGGCTCCGGGTCGCGGTGGGAGAACGCCGTCGGGGCGCGGATCATGCTGTTCGTCGGCGCCTGGCGCCCGGTCGTCAAGGCCCGCGCCGTGACGGCGCCGCTGCTGGTCTGCGTCTGCGATCGCGATGAGACGACGCCGCCCGGTCCCGCGGTGCAGATGGCGCTGAACGCCCCCCGCGGCGAGGTCGTCCACTACCCGATCGGGCATTTCGACATCTACACCGGGACGGACTTCGAGCGCGCCGTGAGCGATCAGCTCGCGTTCCTGCAGCGCGTCCTGGTGCCGGCCGGCGTGGGAGCGCCCGCCTGATGGCCTGGAACGTCGTCATCGCGGGCGGCGGCTTCGGCGGGTTCTACGCCGCGCGCACGCTCGAGCGCATCCTGCCGCGCCAGAGCGCCCACGTCACCCTCGTCAGCGAGGACAACTTCATGCTCTACACGCCGCTGCTGCCCGGAGCGGCGGCGGGCAGCATCGAGCCGCGGCACGTCGTCGTCCCCCTGCGCGAGGGGCTGCGGCGCACGGACCTGCAGCTCGGGCGCGTCACTGCCGCCGACCCGGCGGCCAGGACGCTCTGCGTCGACCGCCTCGACGGCACGCCGGAGACCTTCGGCTACGACCACCTGATCGTGGCGCTGGGCTCGGTGTCGCGCACGCTGCCGATCCCCGGCCTCGCCGAGCACGGCTGCGGGTTCAAGTCGCTCTCGGAGGCGATCGCGCTGCGCAACGGCGTCCTGCGCACGCTCGAGATCGCCGAGACGGTCGACGACCCCGCCCTGCGGCGGGCGTGGCTGACGTACGTCTTCGTGGGGGCGGGCTATGCCGGCCTGGAGGGACTCGCCGAGCTCCAGGACTTCGCCGCCGACGTCATCGAGCTCTACCCACGCTGCCGCACCGAGGGCATGCGCTGGATCCTCGTCGAGGCGCGCGACCGCGTGATGCCCGAGATCCCCGCCTCGCTGGCGGGGTTCGCGACGGCGGAGCTGCGCAGCCGCGGCATCGACATCCGCACGAGCACGACCCTCGAGGAGGTCACCGCCGAGAGCGCACTCCTGTCCGACGGCGAGGTCGTCCCGACGCACACGGTCGTGTGGACCGCCGGCGTGCGGCCGACGCCGGTGATCGCCGAGCTCGGCCTGCCGCTCGACGACACCGGGCGCATCCGTACCGAGCGCACGCTGCGCGTCGAGGGCCACGAGAACGTCTGGGCGATCGGCGACGCGGCGTCCGTGCCCGACCCCGCGCGCAAGGGACAGCCGAGCCCGCCGACCGCCCAGCACGCGATCCGCCAGGGGCGCCTGGCCGGGCGCAACGTCGCCGCGGCGATCGGCGGCGGCGCCGGCGTCAAGGCCTTCGCCTATCGCACGAAGGGCGTGTTCGTCGACATGGGCGACGGCGAGGCCGTCGCGAGCACGATGGGCGTGCGCTGGCGTGGGCGGCCGGCATGGCTGCTGGCGCGGACCTACCACCTGGCGATGATGCCGGGGCTCAAGCGCAAGCTGCGCCTGCTCGTCGACTGGAACATCCAGCTGCTCTTCGGACGCGACGGCTCCGAGCTCGGCAAGCTCGGGCACCCGCCGTCGCTGGCGGAGGTCCAGCGTCGCGGCAGGGGCGAGGCGAGCGATCACGGGAACGGGTCCGGCCGTCCCGCCGACGTCGCCCCGCCCTCGCGCAACTGACCGGACAGCGGGCCGCTCGCGGGAGGCCGTCGGCTGCCCGCCTATGATGAAGGGCAGATGCCGGTGACCGACACCGTGAAGCAGGATCTCGTCACAGCCATGAAGGCCGGCGAGAAGGAGCGCGTCGGTACGCTGCGCCTGCTGCTCTCCGAGCTGCAGAAGGACGCCAAGGAGGGCCCGGGCGACGAGACCGCCGTGCTGCGGCGCGAGCGCAAGCGCCGCGTCGAGGCCGCCACCGCCTTCCGCGGCGGCGGGC
>JADGPM010000064.1 GCA_017882425.1 Solirubrobacteraceae bacterium | reverse complement strand
GGACGGATTTCCTTCTCAGCGAAGTCATGCGCCATCTCGCGCAGGGCCTTCTGCTCGTCGGTGAGCGTGAAGTCGACCACTGAATTTCTCCTTGGAAGAGCGGAAGAAGCGGCGGGAGCGGGTACGGGAACGAGTGGCTCGACGCCGTAGATTGACTCGTCAGTCAATGATACCCCGAAATCGGCGGAATGGTCCATCTGCGATCGTGCATCCGTCGATGCAGGCAGCCTTCGGGATCGTGCTGTTCGTGGTCGTGGCGGGCGCCGCGGTGATCGCGCTGATCACGTTCGCGGGGGCCGGGAAGGCCTACGGCGAGATCGGCAAGGGCGGGCTGTCGCTGCGCGACGGCTCCGACCGCCCCGCGCACGAACCCCGCGGCGGCAGCCCCGCCGCGTCCGCCGAGCGGCTCGAGGAGCTGCGACAGCTGCTCGAGGCACGCAACCGCGCCCGGGTCCGCAACGGCAAGCCGGCGCTCGACGTCGAGGCCGAGCTCGCCGCGCTGCTGCGCCCGGTGATCGACCCCGCGCTCGAGGGCGAGATCCGCGACCTCGTCATCGCCCGCAACGCCCGCCGCGAGCGCCAGGGCAAGGAGCCGCTCGACGTCGAGGCGGAGGTCGCGCGGCAGGTGGCGGAGCTGGGTGGCTGAGGCTGCTCTGGGCTCCGCGCCTGGTGGCGCGTCGCGCGGCGTTGGCGGTCGCTGGGCCGGCCACGAGGGTGTCCCGCCCGGCAGCCCGCGGCGGGCCCGGCGCACCGATCCCTTGCAATCGCATCGGCGCAACCGACGCCGATGCACAGCATCCGAAGACACGGTGAGGTCAGGCCGGCAGAAGGTCAGGCCGCAGACGACTCTCGAGGAGATCGTCCACCGCTCAGCCGAGCCCCGCGAGCATCCCGCCCGGCTCAAGCCACGTAGAACGCGACGGCGATGATGGCGTACACGGCCAACAGCTGAAGCCCCTCGAACCACGTCGACTCGCCATCCTGCGTCACCTGATTGGCGATCAGCGCAGCCAGAACAAGAGCGGCGACCTCGAAGCCGTTGAACACGAGCGGCAGTGGCCACGGGCCGATGACGTAGGAGGCGAGCACGAGCACGGGCGCCACGAACAGGGCGATCTGCGCGCTCGAGCCGATCGCGATGTTCACCGCGAGGTCCATCTTGTCCTTGCGCGCGACGAGCACCGCGACCCAGTGCTCGGCGGCGTTGCCGACGATCGCGACGACGATCGCGCCGATGAAGAACTCGCTGATCCCGGCCTCCTGGGCGGTCTCCGAGATCGACCCGACGAGGATCTCCGACATGCCGGCGACGGCCACACCAGCGAGCGCGAGCGCGAGGACCGCCTTGCGCACGCTCCACGGCTCGCCCTCCTCCTCGTCGGCGACGTGCGGCGGGTTGAAGAGGTCGCGGTGCGTGCGCAGCGAGAACACCAGGCCTCCGGCATAGACGCCGATCAGCACGAGCGCGGTGATCAGCGACAGGTGCTCGACGCTCGCGTCGTAGTTGATCCGCTCCGCCGTCGGTGCCGGCAGGCCGGATCCGCGGACGAGCTCGAACACCGCGGGCATCACGACGGCCGCGATCGCGAGCATGAGCATCGAGGACTGCGCGCTGGCCGCCACCGAGTTGAAGCGCTGGCGGTCGCGTCCGAGGCCGCCGAAGAACATCGACGCGCCCATCACGAGCAGGATGTTGCTGACGATCGAGCCGACGAGCGAGGCCTTGACGACCTCGTGCAGCCCCTTGTCGAGGGCGAACAGGGCGATGATCAGCTCCGGCGCGTTGCCGAACGTGACGTTCAGGAGCCCGCCGATGCCGGGCCCGCTGCGCGCGGCGAGCTGCTCGGTCGCCTCCCCCATCAGCGCGGCCGTCGGGATCACGCCGAGCGCGGACGTCGCGAAGATCAGGACGGCGTTCGCGTGGGCGAACTCCAGAACGATCGCGATCGGGATGAACGGGACGAGGAAGTACGGCCACCCCGAGACGGTCAGCAGGAAGGGACGGTCCTTCTGGGGCGTCGGCTCGTCGGGCACGAATGGCGCAGCATACGGAGGCCGCCGGTGCTTCTAGACTGCTCCGCCGATGACCAGCACAGCACACAGGCCGCTCGCCGACCCGTATCGGGACACCACCGTGATCGACGCGCGCGCACCCCGCACGAACCAGACCGTCGTCGCGCTCGTGACGATCGCCGCGCTGCTGACCGGCTGGTGGTGGCTCGCAGCGCTGATGGGCCTCCAGCTCGTCATCGGCCTCACCCTCGGGCGCCGCTACTGCCTGCCGTGCGTCCTCTACTTCGAGGTCATCCAGCCCCGATTCGGGGAGGGGCCGCTCGAGGACAGCCGCCCGCCGCGCTTCGCGAACATCGTCGGCGCCTGCTTCCTGGTCGGCGCCGGGGTGCTGTTCGTGCTCGGCGCCGGCGTCGTCGGCTGGGTGCTCGTCGGGGTCGTCGCCGCGCTCGCCTCCCTGGCGGCCGCGACGGGGTTCTGCACCGGCTGCTGGATGTACCGCCTGGTCAACGGCGAGTGCGAGGTCTGCGACCTGCCGAACGTGCCGCGCGCGATCGCCGACGCGGACGCCGCCTAGGTCCGCACGGAACTAGTTCAGGAGGTTCGCGCATCGCTGCGCGGCGGCGACGTCGCCGCCGGAGCGCGAGATGCACTGCGCGTAGGTCTCGCCCGGAGCCGGCGTCGCCGAGGAGCCGCCGCCCGTGCCGGCCGACCCTGCCGCGGCGGCCTTGCGCTGGGAGAGGACGGCGAGCGCCGCGGTGAGGTCCGAGAGCGGGCGCGGGTTCGCCGGCGGGCCGATCGCCTGGGGGGCGTTCAGGCCTGAGAGCGCCAGGTCGAGCTTGACCGTCCCGTTGTGGTCCTGCGGCGTGTCGACGTCAACCACGACGGTGATGCGCCGCAGCTGGTGGTCCCTGGCGCCCGTCCAGATGTCGACGTGCGCCGACTTCACGGATGCGGCGAGCTGCGCCCGGCGCGCGGCGCTGATCCCGCTCGGCAGGCCGGCTGCGCCCGCCCCGATGCTCCCGGCCCGACCGAGCAGCTTGTTCAGGTCGGTCAGGAAGCGGGGCGTGTCGACCCCCGCGGTGAGGTGGACCGTCTGCTCGCCCCGGAGCGTCTCGTTCCCCTGATCCCTGACGTCGCGCAGCCACGTGCGCGGGTCGACGCCGAGCGACCGCAGCGTGATGCCCGCCGAGGCCTTCGCCTTCGCCGAGCCGGTCAGGCGGCGGAAGACGTCCGGCGACAGCGTGTACGCGTGCTCGCCGATCCGCACCCAGGTCTGGCCGCCGGTCGCGATCAGGCCGACCGAGACGGGGTTGGCACCGGTGCCGAGGCGCAGCTCGAAGTCGAACCGCGGGCCGGCCGCCGTCGTCTTCGCGAACGGGCCCTCGAGGCGCACGTGCAGCGGGGACGGCAGGCCGCTGATCCCCGGGGCCGCGACATCGACCGCGAGCGCGAGATTGCCGCTGCTGACGGGCTTCGCGGCGCCGAAGGTGTCCTTGAGCAGCGTGCCGGTCGCCTGGCCCGAGCCGCCGGAGCCGCAGCCGGCGAGCGCGAGCGCCGCGGCGACGGGGAGCACGAGCGACCAGGGGCGAAGAAGACGGCGCATGAGCGGACCCGCGGGCGTGCAACGAAGGCTGCGCCGCGCGGCGGGCGCTGACCGTAGCATCAGGGTGGTGCGCCGGACGCCGATCGTCCTCTTCGCGCTGGCGCTCGTCGCGGTGGCCCCGACCGGCCTCGCACGCGCGTCGGTGCCCGAGATCCTCGTGTTCGATCAGCACGGGCACGTCGTCCTGCGCCCGGACCCCTTCCTCCCGCCCGTCGCGCGCTCCGAGCTGCTGCCCCCGGAGGGTGCCGTCGCGACGCGCCCGGCGCGCCCCGCCGGCCGCGGATCGCATGCGAGCGCCGTCGCCACCACCGTGCCCTCCGAGCTGAAGCGGCTGCAGCTCGCGGGCGCGCTGAGCGCCGATCAGGCGACCGCCTACGAGGCGACCTACGCGCACGCGCGCCACCTCGTCAAGAAGCTGAAGGGCACCCGGCGCGCGGAGCTCGCCGCGGTGCTGACGAACGCCGACGCCCAGGCCTCCGACGGGCTGCTGACCGCCTCGCGTGTCCCGGTCGTCCTGGAGACGATCCGGCGCAACGCCCAGTGGTGGGCGGCGAGCCCGGCGCTCACCTACGGCCGGCGGCTGCGCTTCAGCGGCAGCCGCCTCGTCTGGCAGGCCTACCCCGGTCAGGGCATCCAGATCCAGTGGCTCGGCACGTTCGGGCGGATGAACCAGCTGTTCCTGGCCAAGGGGTACGACACCGAGGTCGCACAGATGGCCGCCGAGATCCGCAGCTATGCAGTCAAGCGCGCCGGCGGCATCGCCTGGGAGTACCAGTTCCGGTTCGGCGGCGGGCGCCCGCCGTGGGTCAGCGGGCTCGCGCAGGGAACGGCGATCCAGGCGTTCGCGCGCGCGGCCGTGCGGCTGAAGGACCCGCAGTGGTTCGGCGTCGCGCGCGACGCGCTCGGCATCTTCCGCGCGCCTCCCCCATCCGGCGTGCGCGTGAACACCGGCGACGGCGCGCACTACCTCGCCTACTCGTTCGCCCCCGGCCAGCGCATCTTCAACGCGTTCTTCCAGTCGATCATCGGGCTGCACGACTTCGCCGCGCTCGCCAACGACGCCCAGGGGCGCCGCCTGTGGCTCGACGGCGAGCGCGAGGCCGCGCGCGAGGTGCGTCAGGCCGACACGGGCACCTGGTCGCTCTACCAGCCGGGGGTCGCCTCGGACATCGGCTACCACAAGGTGCTGCGCGACTTCGTTCGCGGCCTGTGCGACCGCCTCGAGCACGACCGCCAGAACGAGGTGCTGCAGCTGCGCGCGCGGCGCGGCCCCACGGCTGTCCTGATGGGGTTCGACCGCTGGCCCGACCCGGCGCCCTACTGCCTGGCCACCCAGAGCCTGAACCGCGAGCTCTACTCGCGCCTGCGCGCCCTGGGCCTGCCGACCCCCTGGGGCTGAGTCGGCCGTAGACTCGCCGCCGATGGCGCCGCGGACGATCCTCCACATCGGCACCGGCGGCGCAGGGGCGACGAGCGTCGCGGCCGCCACCGCACGCCGGCTGGCCGCCGGGGGTGTGAGGACCCTGCTGCTCTCGCTCGACCCGGCTCAGGGCCTCGCCGACGTCCTCGAGGAGCCGCTGGCGACACTGCCACGCACGGTCGCGCCGCTGCTCGACGCCGCG
Organism: Solirubrobacteraceae bacterium; assembly: GCA_017882425.1. GTDB lineage: Bacteria > Actinomycetota > Thermoleophilia > Solirubrobacterales > Solirubrobacteraceae > F1-60-MAGs163. The sequence continues at coordinate 5,924 of JADGPM010000064.1, read as the reverse complement.
CAGGTCGTCGCGCAGGACGAGCTCGAGCGCCGCGGCAGCGCCCTGCAGGACTGGCTCGGCGACGCCCTCGTGCGCCGTGGCGTCGACCGCATCGCGGCCGTCGAGCTCGTCGCCGTCCCCGGCATGGACGAGCTCTTCGGCCTGCTCGAGCTGCATCGCCGGCACCAGGCCGGCGGACACGAGGCGATCGTCGTCGACTGCGGGACGGCGGAGCGCGCGCTGCGGATGCTCGCCCTCCCGGACGTCGCGCGCTGGTGGCTGGAGAAGGTGTTCCCCCAGCGCAGCGCGATGACCGCCTCCTCGCGGCCGCTCGCGCCGCTCGATCTCAAGCTCCCGGGCGGGGCCGGCGCAGCGCAGCGGCTCGTGCGCGAGCTCATCGCCACCAGCGAGCTGCTGCACGACCACGAGCGCGTCAGCTCGCGGCTCGTACTGACGGCCGAGCGCCCGGCGCTGGCCGCCGCGCAGCGCGCCGCCACCGGGCTGGCGCTGTACGACCTGCCGCTCGACGCGGTGATCGTCAACCGTCTGCTGGGCGACGGCGCGGCGGGGCCCCTCGCCGCGCGCGCGGCGCGTGAGGCCGCGATGGCGGCGGAGGCGGAGGTTGCTTTCGCCCCGATTCCGGTGCTGCGGGTGCCGCTGCTCGCCGACGACGTCATCGGCCCCGGGCCGCTCGACCGCCTGGCCGACGAGCTCTTCGCCGGGAGGGACGCGGGGGCGGTGCTGCACGAGCAGCCCGTCCATGACCTCGAGATGGGCGCGAGCGCCGCGACGCTGCAGCTCGACCTGCCGTTCGCCGGCCGTGACGAGATCGACGTCAAGCAGGTCGGCGTCGACCTCGTCGTGCGCGTCGGCGCGCACAAGCGCACGATCGCGCTCCCACCGGCGCTGGCCGACTATCGTCCGCAGGGCGCCGCGTTCACCGCCGGCGCGCTCCACGTGACCTTCGCCCGCACCCCCGCACCGGCCGATGACTGAGCCCGCCCGCAACGGCGACGCGCTCGCCGACCTGCGCGCCCGCCTGGAGGAGACGCGTGTCGCCGCGGAGCAGCTGGCGGGCGAGGCGGCGGGCGCCGCCCGCACGGCCGCCGCCGGCGAGGACCCGCCCATGGGCTGGCGCACGCAGGGCGAGCGCGACCGGGTGCGCGACGACGCGGCGGCGCTCACCGACCTGCTGCAGACGCTCGCACAGATCATCCCGCCCGAGCTGCGCGCACAGCTCGCCGAGGTCCTGCGACAGATCCTGCTGCTGCTGCGGGCGCTGATCGACTGGGTCGTCGAGCAGCTTCCCCACGCGCGCGGCGACGAGCGCGCCGTGCGCGACATCCCGCTCGGCTAGTCCACGCGGCGGTTCACGGCCCCCACGGCTCGAGCCACTGCAGCACCGCCGCCCAGGCGACGCTGCCCGGATCCAGGTGCACGTTGTGTCCGTCGCCCGAGCGCAGGACGAGCGTCACGCGGTCGCCCGCGACGCGCGCCCGCTCGGTGTATGCGCGGCTCATGTCCGCCGGCACGACGGGGTCGGCCTCGCCGTGGACGAGCAGCTGCGGGAGGCCGAGCGGCACGAGGCGCAGCGGCGAGGCGCGGGCGTACGCGGCCCGATCGTCACCGATGAACGCCCCCACCGCGCCGCTGCGGTGCGCCTCGAGGTCCGACACCGGCGCCTGCGCGGCGACCGCTCGCACCCGCACCGGCCCGGCCTCGCCCCCGCGCCGCGAGGCCGCCCAGAGCGCGAGCTGACCGCCGGAGGAGTGGCCGACCAGCACGACGCGCGAGAGGTCGAGCGGCCCGTCGAGCGCCGCGAGGGCGTCGATGCCGGCGAGCACGTCCTCCCCGGTCTGCGGCCAGCCACCGCCGGAACCCGGGCCGACGCGGCGGAACTCGAGGTTCCACGCGGCCCAGCCGCGCGCTGCGAGATCCTGCGCCAGGCGCGCCATCAGCGTCCAGTCGTACGTCGCCGACCAGCCGCCACCGTGCACGAGGACGGCGACCGGGAACGGGCCCTCATCCGCCGGCATGGCGGGAAGCGTCAGCTCCGCGTACTGGTCGCGATGCGGTCCGTAGGCGTGGCGCACGGCGGCGAATCGTCGCAGAGCGTCCGTACACTCCGGAGCATGGCGGATGACGCGTCCAGAACGTGGATCCTCACGGGCTCCCCCGACAACTTCGAGGCCACGCGCGCGCACGGCTTCAGCGTGATCGGGATGAAGGAGCGCCGCCGGCTCCAGGCGCAGGACATGCACCCCGGGGACCGCATCGTCTTCTATCTCACGAAGGTCGGCGCCTTCGGCGGCGCGGTGATCCTGACGGGCGGGCTGTACGAGGACCGCGAGCCGATCTGGCCGGGCAAACCGGGCAATCCCGACCCGTATCCCTGGCGCTTCCCCTGCCGGCCGGAGGTCGTGCTCGACGAGGAGCACTGGGTGCCGGCCGAGGACGTCAAGGACCAGCTCGAGCACATCCGCAAGTGGCCGGCCGAGCACTGGAAGCTCGCCTTCCAGGGGCAGCTGCGCATCGTCTCGGACGCCGACGCCGAGATCCTGCTCGACCGGATGCACGCGGCGGCCGGCGCCGCGGCATGAGCACGTTCGCCTCGCGGCTGCGCGCCGCCTGGGGAGAGCTCTTCGCCGAGCAGCGGCTCGCGGCGATCGCCGCGATCGCCCTGATCCTCTCGCTGTTCCTGCCGTGGTACCAGCAGACGGCGTACTCCGCCCCCGCCGCAGGGCAGCCGCAGAAGCTCGAGAGCTCGCTCAGCGCCTTCCAGTCCTGGGGCTTCGTCGAGGCGTCGATCCTGCTCGTCGCGCTCGGCGTCCTGCTCCTGCTGTTCGCGCGCGCAGAGCGCCGCGCCTTCCACCTGCCCTTCGGCGACGGCATCGTGATCGTCGCCGCCGGGGCGTGGGTCATGTTCCTCGTCTTCTACCGCCAGATCGACAAGCCGAACGGCAGCGGCAGCGGCCCCGTCAGCACGACGATCGGCGTCAACTGGGGCATCTTCATCGCCTTCCTGCTCGGCGCGCTGCTGGCCTACGCGGGCTGGCGGATCCATTCCCGGCAGCGGCCCGAGCCGGTCGTCGATGGCGATGACCCGCGGACGACGGTCGTGGAGGGCGACCTGACGTCGGTCGTCTCGCGCGAGCCGATCCCGATGCCCGCCGCCGCCGCGGGCCGCGCTCCGCGTGGCCGGCGCACACCGCGCCGCGGCGACGACGGCCAGTTCGAGGGTCAGCTGAGCTTCGACGACCCGGACAAGCCCTGACCTGCGTCGTCAGGCGCCGTTGCCCCAGACCAGGAACGGCAGCACCGTCGCCACGCCGGCGACGAAGATCCCCAGAACGATGATCTCCCGCGCGCGTGCGATGTGCCCGACGACCGCGATGACGAAGCCGGCGGCGAAGAGCGCCGCGTAGGGGCCGATGTTCCCCTGCGTCTGGTAGTCGGTGAACGTCGCGAGAAGCGCGGTCAGGGGGCCTGGCACCGCCCTGTCCTATCACGGCTCGACGGGACGGCGATCCACCGGGACCTATGATTCTGCGTCCATGCCCGCCACCTACGCCACCGCCGCAGACGTCGCCCAGGGCCTGCGCGACGTCGGCTACCTGCCCGACGAGTCGACGACGCTCGTCTCGTTCCTCGCCGCCAAGCTCGGCAAGCCGATCCTCGTCGAGGGCCCGGCCGGGGTCGGCAAGACGCAGCTCGCGAAGTCGCTTGCCGAGACGTTCGGGCGCGAGCTCGTGCGCCTGCAGTGCTACGAGGGCCTCGACGAGGCCAAGGCGCTGTACGAGTGGAACTACCGCAAGCAGCTGCTGCGCATCCAGTCCGAGGCCGACGGCACCGGCTGGACGGAGGTGCAGGACGACATCTTCGGCCCGGAGTTCCTGCTCGAACGCCCGCTGATGACGGCGATCGCGTCCAAGGAGCCGGTCGTCCTCCTGATCGACGAGATCGACAAGACCGACCAGGAGTTCGAGGCGATGCTGCTCGAGCTGCTCTCGGACTTCCAGATCACGATCCCCGAGCTCGGGCGGATCGAGGCGACCACGATGCCGATCGTGCTGCTCACCTCGAACAACACGCGCGAGCTGACCGAGGCGCTCAAGCGCCGTTGCCTGTACCTCTGGATCGACTACCCGTCGCTCGAGCACGAGCTCGAGATCGTGCGCCTGCACGCGCCCGACCTCGACGAGCACGTCGCCCGCAGGCTGGTCGAGGTCGTCGCGATGGTCCGCGATCTCGACCTCAAGAAGCCGCCGTCGATCGCGGAGTCGATCGACTGGGCGCGCGCGCTGCTGCTGCTCGGCGCGACCGACATCGACGGGAAGACCTTCCGCGACACGATGTCGATCATCGTCAAGCACCGCACCGATCTGGACGTCGTGACGGAGCGCGTCGGCGTGAAGCTCGGTCTGCCCGAGGACAGCCTCGGTGCCGCCTCCGCCGGCTGAGCCACCCCGCGGCGCCTCGCGGCGCGCGGCCCTGTTCGGCGGCTCGGCGCCCGGCGACGTGCCCGAGGGCCTGGTCGCGCACGTCCTCGAGTTCGGCGAGGAGTTGCGCGGCGAAGGGGTCGCAGTCGGGACGAGCGAGCTGCTCGATGCCTTCCAGGCGCTGCCCGAGGTGCCGTGGAGCGAGCCGGTCGCCTTCCGCGAGACGCTCGCGACGACGCTGGCCAAGTCGCCCGAGGATCGCGTCATCTTCGACCTCGTCTTCGACCGGTTCTTCTTCCGCGCGACGGAGCTCGCCGCCCTGCGCGAGGGCATCCGCGAGGACGGCGGCGGCATGGACGAGGCCGGCGCGGAGCTGAACCTCGAGACGCTGCGGCAGCAGATCGCACAGGCGATCGCCGACGGCGACGAGGGCCGCCTGCGCGACCTGGCGCGGCTGGCGATCGCCGCGTTCGGCCAGCAGGGCGAGGGCTCGGGCGTGATCGGCGTCGACGTCCAGCGCATCCGCCGCCAGCTGGGCCTGCGCAGCGAGGCCCAGCCCGACCTGCCGCAGGAGGATCCGCGCCGCGAGGGCCTGCCGCGCGAGAACCTGCGCCGCTTCGAACAGCTCCTGCGCCAGGAGCTCGAGCGACGTCAGATCGAGCGCACCGAGGCCCTCCCGCCCGCTCGGCCGCTCAACGAGCTCGACCGCGCGCTGCCGACCGGCCCGTTGCAGGACCTCGCCTCCGTGCACCGCGTGGTCACGCAGCTCAAGCGCCGGCTCAAGACCCAGGGCCAGGAGCATCGCGGCGCCAAGCGCCACGCCCACGTCGACGTGCGGCGCACGATGCGCGCCTCGCTGGAGACCGGCGGGGTGCCCGTCGTCCTGAAGTTCCGCCCGGTGCGCCCGCGGCGCCCGGAGCTGTTCGTGATCTGCGACGTCTCCACGAGCGTCACGAGCGCGTCGGTCTTCTTCCTCAGCGTCATGCACGCGCTGCACGACAGCTTCCGCAAGATGCGCTCGTTCGTCTTCATCGAGCGCGTCAGCGAGGTGACGGACGTCTTCAACAAGGAACGCGACTTCAAGGCCGTCAGCGAGGCGATCGGGCGCGACGCGGGCGTCGCGGACATCAGCGGCTACACCGACTACGGGCGCGTCTGGCGCGAGCTGCGCGAGCAGATCGAGGACGAGCTGCACCCGCGCGCGACCGTGATCGTCCTGGGCGATGCGCGCACGAACGGACGCGACCCCGGCGCCGAGACCTTCGCGCGGATCGCCGAGAAGGCCGGTCGCACCTATTGGCTGAATCCCGAGCCACGCCTGTACTGGAACTACGGCGACTCGGTCATCAAGGCCTACGAGCAGTACTGCGAGGCGTTCGAGTGCTGGACCACGAGCCAGCTGGAGGATTTCGTGAAGGCGCTGACCGCGCCGGACTCGGCGCGCCCGTCGTAGGGCGGCGCTGCTCGTCGTCCGTTGCGATCAGGCGAGCGAACGCTCGACGTCTC
>JADGPM010000063.1 GCA_017882425.1 Solirubrobacteraceae bacterium | reverse complement strand
CGCGCGAAAGCGCGCGCCCACCGCGTCAGTCCTGACCGGCGACCGCGTCCCGGTAGAGGTCGTTCGCCGCCAGGCCCGTGAGCTCGGCGACGACCGCCGCCGCGACGCGCGGCTTGGCGCCCGCCTCGACGAGCCGCCGCACCGCCGCCTGCGCCGAGGCGGCGTCGCCCGCCCCCGGCTCGGCACCGGCGATCACGAGCACCACCTCACCGCGGACGTCCACACCCGCGTAGCGCTCGGCGAGCACGGCGGCGCTTCCGCGGACGATCTCCTCGTAGACCTTCGTCAGCTCGCGGCACACGGCGACGGCCCGGTCGGGGTCGAGCTCGGCCAGGACGGCGAGCGTCGCCGGCACCCGTTTGGGCGACTCGAACGCCACGAGCGTCTCCTCGGAGGCCAGCACGACCTGGAGCTCCCCGCGCTTGCGCGGCAGAAAGCCGACGAAGCGCCAGGTCTCGGCGGGAAGCCCGCTCGCGACGATCGCGGTCAGCGCCGAGCTCGGCCCCGGGAGCACCTCGACCGCGAGCCCCGCCGCCGCCGCCGCCTGCACGAGCACGAGTCCCGGATCGCTGACCAGCGGCATCCCCGCGTCGCTCACGAGCGCCACCGTCTCGCCCGCGAGCATCCGCTCGACGAGCTTCGGCGCCACACGCCGCTCCGCATGGGAGTCGTAGCGCACGCGCGGCGCGTTGACGGCGTAGCGGTCGAGCAGCACCTTCGTCGTGCGGGTGTCCTCGCAGGCGATGACGTCGGCCTCGCGCAGCACGCTGAGCGTGCGCAGCGTGACGTCCTCGAGGTTGCCGATCGGCGTCGGGCACACCACGAGCCGCCCGGGCGTCGCGCTCACCGCGGGGCCAGCTCCTCGAACGCCAGGGTCGCGGCGCCGAGCAGGCCGGCCTCCGACCCGAACACGGCGGGCACGATCCTCACGGCGTCGCGCAGCGAGGGCATCGCGCGGCGCTCGACCTCGAGGCGCGCCGGATCGAGCAGCAGGTCCCCGGCCGCGATGGCCCCGCCGCCGACGACGATGATCTCCGGGTTGAAGACGTTGACGAGGCTGACGAGGCCGCAGCCGAGCCGATGCCCGACGAGGGCGACCGATTCACGCGCGGCGGGGTCACCGTCGTGGGCCAGTTCGGTCACGAGCGCCCCGGTGATCTCGCGGCCGGCGTTCAGCTCGCGGGCGAGCGCCGAGTCCGGATGCTCGACGGCGGCGTCCCTGCCCGCGCGGCCGATCGCGTTCCCCGAGGCGTAGTACTCGTAGTGCCCGCGCCCCGGGCAGGCGCCCTGGCAGGGCGGCCCGTCGAAGTCGATCACCATGTGCCCGATCTCCGCACCCCCGCCGGTCGCGCCGCGCAGCAGGCTGCCGCCGGCGACGATCCCGCCGCCGATGCCCGTGCCGATCGTGAGCATGAGCGCGTCGTCGACGCCGCGGGCGGCGCCGTGGCGCCACTCTGCGAGCATCGCCGCGTTCCCGTCGTTGTCGACGACGACCGGCAGGTTGACGCGCTCCGCCATCATCGCCTCGAAGGGCACCCCCACCAGCGGCAGGTGCGGGCAGGCGGCGATCACCCCGTGGCGGCGGTCGAAGACCGCCGGCACGCCGAACCCCACCCCGAGGACCTCGCCGGGTGCCGCGTCGGCCGCCTCGGTCACCATCTCGGCGAGCGTGTCGAGCAGCGCGCCGGTGTCCAGTCCCTGCGACGGTCGCTGCACCCGATGATGCACGCCGAGGTCCGCATCGACGGCGCCCGCGAGCACCTTCGTGCCCCCGATGTCGACACCGATGACGCATGTGGCTGCCACGGCCGCCACCATATCCGTCGATGGCACCCGACCCCGCGCCCCCGCAGCGCGACCCCGCAGCGCCCGTCCGGGCGCCCGGGCCCACCTACCGCCGCTACCGCTCGCGGCCACAGCTGCTCTCGCGCGGGCCGGCGTCGCTCGAGGACCTGCGCCGCGATGGCGCGGACGCCGGTGCGGGCGCTCCGGGGGGTCCCGGGGCGCCCGGCACGCCGCGACGCGGCGGGCGCTCGCGGCGGCCGGTCACGGCGGGCCGCGTGCTCAAGTGGATCGCGCTGGCGCTCGCCGCCTGGGTCGGCCTGTCGCTCGTGCTCTTCCTCTTCAGCGCCCAGTTCCTGCAGACGCGCGTCGACGACAGGACGACGTCGGCGCTCGCCTCGCCGGGACTGCCGATCGTCTCGGCGAGCACCGTGCTGATCCTCGGGTCCGACCAGCGGCCCAAGGGCACCAAGGAGCCCGGGGCCGCGACCTCGGGCCCGAGCCGCTCGGACTCGATCCAGCTCCTGCGGGTCGGCGGCGGCCACAGCGCGAAGCTCTCGATCCCGCGCGACACGGTCGTGAACATCCCCGGCCACGGGCTGAACAAGATCAACGCGGCCTACGCGATCGGCGGCTCGGCGCTGGCCGTCACGACGATCAAGCAGTACCTGGGGATCGACATCGACCACGTCGTCCTCGTGAACTTCACGAAGTTCCCCCAGCTCATCGACGCGATGGGCGGCGTCACGTACACCGGCGGCTGCGTCGTCTCGCGCATCAACGGCGGGTTCCGCAACGGCGGCTTCACGCTGCGCCTGCGCGCGGGCAGCACGGACATCAACGGCAAGCAGGCGCTCGCCCTGTCGCGCACGCGCCACAACGAATGCAACCCGCGTGAGAACGACCTCACGCGCGCGACGCGCCAGCAGAAGATCGTCTCCGCGATGAAGTCGCGCGTGCTCTCGCCCAGCGGGTTCATCCGCTGGCCCTGGATCGCCTGGCGCGCGCCGCAGACCGTCAGCACCGACATGGGCGCGCTCGGGCTGACGGGCCTGGCGGCGACGATCGCGACGTCGGGCAACGCACCGACGAAGATCCTGAAGCCGACGGGGGCTGTGACGTTGCCCGACGGAGGCGCCGGGCTGACAGTGTCACCTGCGTCCAAGCAGCGGGCGGTACGAGCCTTCCTGAACGGCTAGATGTCGGGACGCACGAGGGCCGAGGGCGGGCCCGGGCTGCGACGGCGTCGCCGCCGCAGCTGCGCGCGACGTCACCCCCCGGCGGCTGGGCCGCCGCGCTACTTCTTCGCCGCTGCGTCCTTCGTTGCCGCGGGCTTCGTGTCGGGCTTCGTGTCGGACTTGGCCTTGTCCTTCTGCTTGTCCGCCATCTTCGCGTCGTGCTTGTCCGCGCCCTCGCTGGCGGAGCGCTCGAGCTCGCGGTTGCGGCGCTTGGTGCCGTAGTCCGTGTTGTGGAAGCCCTTGCCCTTGAAGTGGACCGCGACGGGGTGGAACACGCGGGTGATCGGGACGCCCGTCTCCGGATCCGCGGTCAGCGTGTCGTCGTGGATCGACTGCATGACCTCGAACGTGGAGCCGTCGGGACGACGGTATTCGTAGATCGGCATGGCCCGTCAAGGATAGTCGGCTCGACGGCGGCGTTGGCACTCTCGTCGCCCGAGTGCCAGCAGCCGCGCCCCGCGACGGCGGACTACCATGCGCCGCCATGCCAGCCGAGGACGTCGTGACCATGGACAAGATCGTGGCGTTGTGCAAGCGCCGCGGCTTCATCTTCCCCTCGTCGGAGATCTACGGCGGCCTCGGATCCACCTACGACTACGGGCACTACGGCGTCCTGCTCAAGACGAACGTCAAGAACGAGTGGTGGCGCGCGATGGTCCAGGAGCGTGACGACATCGTGGCGCTCGACTCGGCGATCCTCCAGCACCCGCGCGTCTGGGAGGCCAGCGGGCACCTCGCCGGCTTCACCGACCCGATGGTCGACTGCCGCACCTGCAAGGCGCGCTTCCGCGCGGACCACATCGGCGAGCTCCAGTGCCCGCAGAAGCCCTCCAAGCACCCCGGCGAGGGCCCGGACTGCGACCTGACCGAGGCGCGCGACTTCAACCTCATGTTCGAGACCACCGTCGGGCCGGTCAAGGACTCCGGCTCGATCGCCTACCTGCGCCCCGAGACGGCACAGGGGATCTTCATCAACTTCAAGAACGTCCTGCAGTTCTCCCGCAAGAAGCCGCCGTTCGGCATCGCGCAGGTCGGAAAGTCCTTCCGCAACGAGATCACGCCGGGCAACTTCGTCTTCCGTACGCGCGAGTTCGAGCAGATGGAGATGGAGTTCTTCGTCCCGCCCGCCGAGGCCGACACGTGGTATCGCTACTGGATCGACCAGCGTGAGCGCTGGTACACGCAGCTGGGCATCCGCCCCGACCACCTGAAGATCCGCCCCCACGACGACGACGAGCTCTCGCACTACTCGAGCGGGACGAGCGACGTGGAGTACCTCTTCCCGATCGGCTGGAGCGAGCTCGAGGGCATCGCGAACCGCGGCAACTTCGACCTGACCCGGCACGCCGAGTTCTCGGGCGAGAAGCTCGAGTACTTCGACCAGGGCACCGGTGAGCGCTACGTCCCGCACGTGATAGAGCCGGCCGCCGGCGCGGACCGCGCCACGCTCGCGTTCCTCGTCGACGCCTACGACGAGGAGGAGGTCGGCGGTGAGCTTCGCACGCTGCTGCGCCTGCACCCGCGCCTGGCGCCGGTGAAGGTCGCCGTCCTGCCGCTGGTCAAGAAGGACGGCCAGCCGGAGCTCGCGAGCGAGGTCCACTCCGCGCTGCGCGGCCGGATGCACACCGAGTACGACGAGGGCGGGTCCGTCGGCAAGCGCTACCGCCGCCAGGACGAGATCGGCACGCCGTGGTGCGTGACGATCGACCACCGGTCCATCGAGGACCGCACCGTCACGCTGCGCGATCGCGACACGCTCGCCCAGGACCGCGTGGCGATCGACGAGCTCCCCGACCTCATCGCCGCGCGCCTGGCGGCTGACTGGACGAGTCCGAAGATCGGATGACCGCGCGGGCGGTCAAGGTCCTCGAGGGGATCCGACCGGTCCGGCGGGCGCAGGTCCCGAAGGAGATCCTCGCCGGGATCACGCTCGCGGCGCTCGCGATCCCGGAGGTCATGGGCTACACGACGATCGCGGGCATGCCGGTCATCACCGGCCTCTACACGATCCTGCTGCCGATCGCGGTGTTCGCGGTCCTCGGTTCCTCGCGCCATCTGGTCGTCGGCGCCGACTCGGCGACCGCGGCGATCATGGCCGCCGGCCTCGCCGGGCTCGCGGCGACCGCCTCGCCGCAGTACGTGGCGCTCGCCGGACTGCTCGCGCTGCTCGCCGCCGGACTGCTGGTGCTCGCGCGCATCCTGCGGCTCGGGTTCCTCGCGAACTTCCTCTCGCGGACAGTGCTGATCGGCTTCCTGACGGGTGTCGGCATCCAGGTCGCGTGCCGGCAGCTGGGCGGGATGCTGGGCGTGTCGAGCGGTGGCGGGCGCGCCGTCTCCGAGGTCGTGGGCACGCTGGAGCACGTCGGCGACGCGAACGCCGCGACCGTCGCCGTCTCGGCCGCGGTGCTGCTCGTGATCGTCGTCGGCGGCCGGCTGCTGCCGATCGTCCCCTGGGCGCTCGTCGCCGTGATCGCCGCGATCATCGCGAGCTGGGCGCTCGACCTCGCCGCCCACGGCGTCGCGACGCTCGGCAGCGTCCCGAGCGGCCTGCCGAGCTTCGGCCTGCCGGACGCCGGGCTGAGCGAGATCCCGGCGCTGATGGGGACCGCCGCGTCGATCTTCATCGTCATCCTCGCCCAGAGTGCCGCGACCTCGCGCGCCTACGCGGCGAAGTTCGACGATCCCTTCGACGAGAACGTCGACCTCGTCGGGCTCGGTCTCGCGAACGCCGCGGCGGGCCTGTCGGGGGCGTTCGTCGTCAACGGCAGCCCGACGAAGACCGAGATGGTCGACAGCGCGGGCGGCCGGACGCAGATCGCCCAGCTGACCACCGCCGCCGTCGTGCTCGTCGTCCTGCTGTTCCTGACGACGCCGCTGTCGTACATGCCCGACGCCGTCCTGGCCGCGGTCGTCTTCCTGATCGCGCTGCGCCTCGTCGACATCGCGGGGATGCGGGACGTGCTGCGCCGGCGTCCGTACGAGTTCGCCGTCGCGCTCGCGACCGCCGTGACCGTCGTCTTCGTCGGGGTGGAGGACGGGATCATCCTCGCGATCGTCCTGTCGATCGTCATCCATCTGCGCCACAGCTACCGCCCCCATGACCGCCTCCTGGTGCACGGGCCACACGAGGAGTGGCGCTCGGTGGAGACCGACGCCGCCGACCCGCAGGCCGTCCCGGGCCTCGCGATCTACCGTTTCGGCGCGAGCCTGTACTACGCCAACGCGAGCCACTTCCGCGAGGAGCTGCTGGCGTTCACGGCGCACGCCGACCCGCCGCTGCGCTGGCTGTGCGTGCTCGCCGACGCGATCGGCGACATCGACTACTCGGGCTCGGCGACGCTCCGCTCCGTCCACGACGAGCTGCGCGCCCGCGGCACGACGCTCGTGCTGTGCGGGCTGGTCGAGCCGGTGCGCGCCGAGCTCGCCGTCGACGGACTGATCGACCTCATCGGGCCGCAGCACATCTTCGACGCGATCGGCGACGTGCAGACCGCGTATGAGACGTCCGCGGGCGCGGAGGCCTGACGGCGGTCAGATCCCGGTGCGCGCGAGGACCCGGCCGTTGTCGACCGCGTCGAGCAGCGCCCTGTGGTCGAGCAGGTTCTGATCGCCATAGGCCTCGGAGAACGTCGCGATCGCCTCGTCGAACGTGTCGCCCGACCCCAGGTAGGACGCGATCGCGACGCGGTCGCCCGAGCGCGCGTGCGTGCGGGCGAGCGTCCAGCCGCAGGCCTTGACGTACGCCACGAGCCGCTCGTAGGGCATGTTGTCGACGTCGGCGGAAAACTTCCCGTCCCACAGCTGGCGCACGTAGAAGTCGCGCTCGACGCCGTCGAACCCGGTGAGGTGCTCCCAGCCCAGGAAGATGTCGCTCGCCGCCTGCATGAGGCGCTGGCCGGCGACGACCCGCTCGCCGTGGTTGGCGTAGACGCTCGCGCCGATGTACGGCTCCAGCACCGAGGCCTGTGCCTCCTTCGCCTGCAACACCAGCGGGTCCTGCCCGTCGCGCCCGACCAGCAGCACGACCCAGGCCCGCGTCCCGACGCTGCCGACGCCCACGACCTTGCGCGCCAGATCGACGTAGCGGTAGGTCTCGAGCAGGTGCCGGCGATCGGCGGGGAGCGTGGCACGGTAGGTGCGGATCAGCCCCTGCAGGCTCTCGGTCTGGTCCTGGGCCTGCCCTTCGGGGAGCAGCTCGTCGATCGGGACGAGCAGCGGCGGCGCGCTGAGGAAGCGCAGCTCGCCGTCGACCTCGTGCGTGAGCTTGGACAGCGCCCGCAGGCTGTCCTTGCCGCGCGCCTTGCGCGCCGCGCGGCGCAGATCCTCGACATCGGCGTCCTTGACGTCGCTCTCGAAGCGCCTGACCAGATCGTCCTCGTCCAGGCGCGCGTACCAGACGTCGAGGTTGCCCTGGCCCGCGAACCGCCGCATGGCCGTGCGGTACTCGCGCACCGCAGCGGTCACCGCCGCGCGCCGCCTGCCGGGCTTGAGGTCGCGCTGGCGGCAGGCGATCTCGATGCTCGCCGCCATCCGCTTGACGTCCCACTCCCAGGGACCGGGCAGCGTCTCGTCGAAGTCGTTGACGTCGAAGATGAGCTTGCGGTCGGGCGCGGCGAAGACGCCGAAGTTCGAGATGTGCGCGTCGCCGCAGATCTGGGCGAGCAGCCCCGAGCGCGGGGTGTTCGACAGGTCGGAGGCCATGATCGCGGCGGCCCCGCGGTAGAACGTGAACGGCGAGACGAGCATGCGGCCGTAACGGATCGGGACGAGGTCGGCGACGCGCGAGGGGGCCTGCTGCTCGAGGACGTCGACCGGGTCGGGGCGCGTGGCCGGCGGGTCCCATGCGGCGTGCGAGCTGCGCGGGACCTCGGCACGGGCGGCCTTGCCGCGGGCGGCGCGCTCGGCGACTGTCAGGTGGTCGACTGCGGCGGGGGCATGGGGCGTCGTCGTCATGGTCCGACGACTCTACGACCGGCTCGGACCGGGCGTACCCACCAGACCGGGTGGCGGGTGATCCATGGACTGCGGGGAACCACGCTGTCCCGTCCCGCGCCCCTCGTGGATCATCCCTGCATGACCAGCACCACGCACTTCACGACCGAGCAGGCACGCGAGATCGGCGAGGGCATCGGCATCGACTGGGCGACCGCGCCCTTCGACGTCGAGCAGTTCCGCGCCGGCATGGACGTCGAGCTCGAGCACGGCGTTCGCGACCCGCTGACCGACGTGACCGGCAGCGACCCGACGGTCACCGGAAAGATCGCGCT
>JADGPM010000305.1 GCA_017882425.1 Solirubrobacteraceae bacterium | reverse complement strand
TGTGCGCCGACGGCACCGGACGAGCGCAGACGTGTGACGGGCGGTCACAGGGAGCAGCCGTCCTCGCCCTCTTCTAGCTACGCTCCACGGGCCGCCGGAACCGCGCTGGATGCGCCCCGGCTTCTCCTGTTTCGCTGACTGGAAGGGACCGATCACCGCATGCCCGTACGCGTGGGAATCAATGGCTTTGGCCGTATCGGCCGCAACGTCGTGCGGGCCGCGAAGGCCTCCGGTGCCGACATCGACGTGGTGGCGGTGAACGATCTCACCGACTCCAGGACGCTGGCCCACCTCTTCAAGTACGACTCGATCCTCGGGCCGTACGGCGGCACGGTCGAGGCGACGGACGACGGCATCTCGATCGACGGCGACGAGATCAGGGTGCTCGCCGAGCGCGACCCCGGCGCGTTGCCGTGGGGCGACCTCGGCGCGGACGTCGTGATCGAGTCGACCGGGTTCTTCACGCACGGCGACGATGCCGCCAAGCACATCGCCGGCGGCGCGCAGAAGGTCGTGATCTCCGCACCCGCCAAGGGCGACGTGAAGATGTTCGTGCTCGGCGTGAACTTCGACGAGTACGACTCGGCCACCGACGACGTCATCTCGATGGCGTCGTGCACGACGAACTGCCTCGCGCCGTTCGCCAAGGTCGCGAACGAGACCGTCGGCATCCGGCACGGCCTGATGACGACGATCCACGCCTACACCGGCGACCAGGCGCTGCAGGACGCCCCGCACTCGGACCTGCGCCGCGCCCGCGCCGCCGCCGTCAACCTCGTGCCGACCTCGACCGGCGCCGCGAAGGCCGTCGGCCTCGTGCTCCCCGAGCTCAAGGGCAAGCTCCACGGCTTCGCGGTCCGCGCCCCCGTGATCACCGGCTCGCTCGTCGACCTCACGTTCGAGGCCGGCCGCGCGACGACGGTCGAAGAGCTCAACGGCGCCTTCAAGGCCGCCGCCGACGGCCCGCTCGCCGGGATCCTGAAGTTCACGACCGACCCCATCGTCTCGACGGACATCGTCACCGACCCGCACAGCTCGATCGTGGACGGGCTGCTCACGTCGGTCATCGACGACACGCTCGTCAAGGTCGTCAGCTGGTACGACAACGAGTGGGGCTACGCGAACCGCCTGGTCGACATCGTCCAGAAGCTGCACTAGCCGATTCGATTCGGCGCACCCACCCGGCGGTCAGCATGAGAACGCTCGATGACATCGACGTCGAGGGCCGCCGCGTCTTCGTGCGCGTCGACTTCAACGTTCCGCTCGACGCGGACCGGCAGGTCACCGACGACGCCCGCATCCGAGCGGCGCTGCCGACCCTGAACCGCCTGCGCGACGCGGGCTGCTCGCTCGTCCTGGCCGCCCACCTCGGGCGTCCGAAGGGCGTCGACCCGGCGTTCTCGCTGCGGCCCGCGGCGGACCGGCTGGCCGAGCTCACGGGCTGGGACGTGATCCTGGCGCCGGGCGTCGTCGGCGAGCAGGTCGAGGCGTTCGCGCACAACCTCGAGCCCGGCGACGTGCTGATGCTCGAGAACGTGCGCTTCGAGCCGGGGGAGACGAAGAACGACCCCGACCTCGCCGCGGCCTACGGCCGGCTCGCCGAGGCCTTCGTCGACGACGCGTTCGGCGTCGCGCACCGCGCGCACGCCTCGAACGTCGGCATCGTCAAGCACCTCTCGCCGAGCGCCGCGGGCCTGCTGCTCGAGCGTGAGGTCGCGACGATCACCGGCATCCTCTCCGACCCGCCGCGTCCGCTCGTGGCGATCGTCGGCGGCGCGAAGGTCGGCGACAAGATCGGCGTGCTCGACACGTTCCTGAGCGTCGCCGACGCCGTGCTGATCGGCGGCGCGATGTGCTTCCCGTTCTTCCGCGCGCAGGGCCACGAGGTCGGCGCCTCGCTGTGCTCCGACGACGACCTCGAGCCGGCGCGTCGCGTCCTCGCGGACGCCCGGCAGCGCGGCAGCCGCCTGCTGCTCCCCGTCGACCTCGTGCTCGGGGACCGCTTCGCCGCCGAGGCGGAGCGCCGCCCGCTCGACGGCATCGACGTGCCCGAGGGCTGGATGGGGCTCGACGTCGGCCCGCGCACCGCGGAGGCCTACGCGCTCGAGATCGAGGCGGCCGGCAGCGTCTTCTGGAACGGCCCGATGGGCGCGTTCGAGCTGGAGTCGTTTGCGGCCGGCACGCGCGCGGTCGCCGAGGCCGTCGCCGCATGTCCCGGGACGACGGTGGTCGGCGGCGGCGACAGCGCTGCGGCGCTCAAGGCCTTCGGGCTCGAGGACCGGGTCACGCACCTCTCCACCGGCGGGGGCGCGACACTCGAGCTCGTCGAAGGACGGATCCTGCCGGGCGTGGAGGCACTCAGCACATGACGCGCACACCCTTCGTCGCCGGCAACTGGAAGATGTTCAAGACCGTGGGGGAGGCCGAGATGTTCATCTCGGGCCTGCTCCCGCGCGTCTCCTCCTCGGAGGGCGTGGACGTCGCGATCTGCGTGCCGTTCACCGACCTGCAGGCGATGGTCGACTCGACGCGCGGCTCGCGCGTCCAGGTCTTCGCGCAGAACATGCACGAGGCCGCGACGGGCGCGTTCACCGGCGAGGTCAGCGCCCCGATGCTCGCCGACCTCGACGTCCACGGCGTCGTCCTCGGCCACTCCGAGCGCCGCCAGTACTTCAACGAGACCGATCGGGCGCTCGCCGAGAAGGTGCCGGCCGCGCTGGAGGCGGGACTCGTCCCGATCCTCTGCGTCGGCGAGACCGAGGCCGAGCGCGAGGAGGGCGCGATGGAGCGCAAGCTGCGCCATCAGGTGCAGGAGGACCTCGAGAACGTCCCGGTCGAGCGCCTTCACGAGGTCGTCATCGCCTACGAGCCGATCTGGGCGATCGGCACCGGCAAGGTCGCGACGCCCGAGCAGGCGCAGGAGGCCTGTGCATTCGTCCGCGCGCTCGTCGCGGGCATCGACGCGGACGCCGCCGGCGCGATCCGCATCCAGTACGGAGGCAGCGTCAAGGCCGACAACGCCGCCGAGCTGCTCGCGCTGCCGGACATCGACGGCGCGCTCGTCGGCGGCGCCTCACTCGAGCCCGCCTCGTTCGCCGCGATCGTCGAGGCGGCGCGCGCATGAGCCTTCCCGCGCCCGCCGCGGTTCTCATCGTCCTCGACGGCTGGGGCCTCGCGGCACCCGGGCCGGGCAACGCGGTCGAGCTCGCCCGCACGCCCGTCTTCGACGCCCTCTGGGCCGAGTACCCGCACACGCAGCTGACGGCGTGCGGGCGCGCCGTCGGCCTGCCCGACGGCCAGATGGGCAACTCCGAGGTCGGCCACCTGAACCTGGGCGCCGGCTCGGTCATCCGCCAGGACCTCACGCGCATCGACGACGCGGTGCGCGACGGCGAGCTCGACGAGAACCCCGTCCTGCGCGACGCGCTGCGCGGTGCGCCACGGGTGCACCTGATCGGCCTGGTGAGCGACGGGGGCGTGCACTCGAGCTTGGAGCACCTGCAGGCGCTGATCCGCATGGGCGCGGACCTCGGCGCCGAGGACCTCGTCATCCACGCCTTCACCGACGGCCGCGACACCTCACCGACCGCCGGCGCCGGCTACCTGGCGACGGTCGACTCGTGGTGCGCCGAGACACCCTGTGCGCGCGTCGGGACCGTCATCGGCCGCTACTTCGCGATGGACCGCGACAAGCGCTGGGATCGCCTGCAGCAGGCCTACGATCTGCTCGTCCACGGCACGGGCGCGCACCATGCCGAGAGCGCGCCCGAGGCGTGCACCGCCGCCTACGCGCGCGAGGAGACCGACGAGTTCGTCACCGCGACGACCGTCGGCGCCGAGGCACGGATCAGGCCCGGAGACAGCGTCATCGCATTCAACTTCCGGCCCGACCGCATGCGCGAGATCACCCTCGCGCTGGCCGACCCGGCGTTCAGCGGGATCGACCGCGGCGGCGCCGGGACGATCGAGCGCTACGCGTGCCTGACCGAGTACGAGGAGGGCTGGCCCTATCCCGTCGCCTTCCCGCCCGCGCACCCGAGCGTCACGCTGCCGCACGTGATCGCAGCCGCCGGCGGGCGCCAGCTGCACGTCGCCGAGACCGAGAAGTACCCGCACGTCACGTACTTCTTCGGCGGCGGCGAGGAGACGCCCGAGACCGGCGAGCGGCGTGAGCTCGTCGCCTCGCCGCGCGACGTGCCGACCTACGACTTCAAGCCGCAGATGAGCGCGCGCGAGGCCGCCGACGCGTTCGTCGCGGCGTGGGTCGAGGACGGCCCGCGGTTCGGGATCATCAACTTCGCGAACGCCGACATGGTCGGCCACACCGGCGTCATCCCCGCCGCGGTGACGGCGATCGAGACGGTCGACTCGTGCCTGGGCGAGGTCGTGCGCGCGGTCGAGGAGGACGGCGGCGTCCTGATCATCACCGCCGACCACGGCAACGCCGATCACATGCTGAACGACGACGGCACGCCGAACACCGCGCACTCCCTGAACCCGGTCCCGCTGATCGTCACGCACGACGGCGTGACGCTCCGCGACGGCGGCGCCCTGGCGGATGTCGCCCCGACCATCCTGGAGCTGCTCGGGATCGAACAGCCCGCGGGGATGACCGGGCAGTCGCTGATCGCGGGCTGAGCGGCCCGCTCAGCCCCGCGGCAGGACGCGCTCGACCCAGGCCGGGAGCGCGGCGATCGCGCGCGGGTCCACGTGGTGGGCCGCGTCGCTCTCCTCGTAGGTGACGTCGAGACCGCCTGCGGTCAGCAGGTCGCGCGCCGCGCGGCCGAACTCGACGCTGATCACCGGGTCGTTGCGTCCGTGCCCGATCCAGACCGGAAGGCCGGCGCGCGCGGCGAGGTCCGGCTCCCAGTCCGCGACGGTCGGGACGAAGCCGCTCATCGCGACGATGCCGGCCGGCGACGGGCGCCCGGCGCCGAGACCCAGCGCGTACGCCATGACCGAGCCCTGCGAGAAGCCGCCGAGGACGATCCGCTCCCACGGGACGCCGGTCGCCTCGGGAATCGCGTCGACGAAGGCCGTGAGGGTCGCCCAGGTCTCCGCGAACGTCGACGGGTCGGGGTAGCCGACGCGCGGCACGGCGTACCAGTGCCGCCCGCCCGGCGGCAGGAACAGCGGGCCGCCGGGCGTGATGCCGATCAGCCGCCGCCGCGGGTCGAGCAGGTCGAGGAAGGGGAGCAGGTCGGCCTCGTCGGCGCCGCGCCCGTGCAGCAGGACGAGCGCGCCCTCCGGCGTGCCGGCCGCAGGCCGCACACGATGGGCGAGCGTGTCAGGCAGTGCGACGGTCATGCCGCCGCCCGCGGGTTCACGAGCGGGGTCAGGAGCGGCTCGATCTGCGCGCGCCGGCCCTCGTACTGCGGCGGGAGCTTCAGCGCCTCACCGAGGCTCTCCGGGGGCTCGTCGACGGCGAAGCCGATGTCGCGCGTGGCGAGCTCGAAGAGGACGCCGCTCGGCTCGCGGAAGTAGACCGAGTGGAAGTACTGGCGGTCGATCACCGGCGTCGGTCGCGCCCCGGCCGCGGCGACCTCCGCGCCCACGGCCTGCAGCTCGGCGTCGTCGGCCGCCGACCAGGCGACGTGGTGGATGCTGCCCGCGCCCTGGCGGCCGCGGTCACCCGGCGGCCGATCGTAGACCAGCCGCGCCGTGCGCTCCTCGCCGCCGAGCAGCCAGTGCTCGTCGTTCCCGTCGCGGCGGAAGCCGAGGGTCTCGAGCAGCGGCGCACTGCGATCGGGGACCGAGGCGTACGCGCGCACACCGTCGAAGCCCTGGAGCGCATGCTCGGACGGGATGTCCGGCGCGGCGGCGGCGAGCGGCGCGTCGCCGGCTCCGGTGTGCGGCGGGGCGTGCAGCTCGTGCGCGAGTCCCTCCGGGTCCTGGAAGAGCACGGCGGGCCCGTCACGGCCCGTGGCGACGCCCTCGGCGACCAGGCGCGCCTCCCAGAACGCGAGCGCGTCCTCGCCGCCGACGCGCCACTGGATGGCGTGCAGCTCGCCGTCGCCGGGACGGCCCTGGGCTGCTCCCGGGAACTCGAAGAAGGTGAGGATCGACCCGGGCGCGCCGGCCTCGTCGCCGAAGTAGAGGTGGTAGACGGAGGGCTCGTCGAAGTTCACCGTCTTCTTGACGAGCCGCAGTCCGAGCAGCCGCGCATAGAAGTCGACGTTGGCCGGCGCGTCGGCCGTGATCGCCGTGATGTGGTGCAGACCCTGGAGTGCCATCATCTGATGATTGCATGTGCAACAATAGGGATGCAAACCGCTCCGCCGCCCCTGGTACCGTCAGGCCGCGCAGCTCCCACGAAAGCCCTGCTCATCATGGCCATCACCAGCTCCACCACCGATCCCAGCGCGCCGTTCGACACGCAGGAGCTGCGCGCCTGGCGCGGCATGCTCCGCGCGCACGCCGCGCTGACGAAGGCGCTCGACGCCGAGCTCGAGGCCGCGCACGGACTGCCGCTCAGCTCCTACGAGGTGCTGCTCCACGTCTCCCACGCCGAGGACCAGCGCATGCGCATGTGCGACCTCGCGGACTCCGTCATCCTCAGTCGCAGCGGGCTCACGCGCCTGATCGACCGGCTCGAGCGCGAGGGTCTCGTCGCCCGCGAGTCCTGCCCGAGCGACGCCCGCGGCTCGTTCGCGCGCCTCACCCCGGAGGGCCGCACGAAGCTCGACGCCGCCCGCCGCACGCACCTCGCGGGCGTGCGGTTGCGGTTCCTCGATCGCGTCACGCCGGAGGAGCTCGAGGCCCTCGGCGACGTCTGGGATCGCGTGCTCGCCGGCGATGACGTCGACGAGGCCGCCGTCCCGCCCTGCGGCTAGCCGAGCGCGGAACGGGATGCTGACCGCCTCGAACAGCGGGAGCATCTTCAGCGCCGTCACGACCTGTTGAACTGCTGCGGAGTGTCACGCCCGGCACATACGGGGATGATTGGCGCATGAGCCACCTCCCCGCCGCCGAGCGCCACGCCGAGATGGAGTACCGCCGCTGCGGGCGCAGCGGCCTGCTGCTGCCCGCGATCTCGCTCGGCCTCTGGCACAACTTCGGCGACGACCGGCCCGACGGGCGCAAGCGCGAGATCGTCCTGCGCGCCTTCGACCGCGGCGTCACGCACATCGATCTCGCCAACAACTACGGGCCGCCCGCGGGCTCGGCCGAGGAGGCGTTCGGGCGCATCCTGCGCAGCGATCTGCGCGCGCACCGCGACGAGCTCGTCATCTCCACGAAGGCCGGCTACGACATGTGGCCCGGGCCCTACGGCGAGTGGGGCTCGCGCAAGTACCTGCTGGCCTCGCTCGATCAGAGCCTCGAGCGTCTCGGGCTCGACTACGTCGACATCTTCTACTCGCACCGCTTCGACCCCGACACGCCGCTGGAGGAGACGCTCGGCGCGCTCGACAGCGCGGTCCGCCACGGGAAGGCGCTCTACGCCGGCATCTCCTCCTACTCCGCGGAGCGTACGCGCGAGGCGGCGGAGATCCTGCGCGCGCTCGGCACGCCGCTGCTGATCCACCAGCCCTCGTACTCGATGCTCAACCGCTGGATCGAGGACGACGGGCTGCTCGACGTGCTCGGCGACGAGGGCGTCGGCTGCATCTGCTTCTCGCCGCTGGCGCAGGGGATGCTGACCGACCGCTACCTGGACGGGATCCCGGAGGGCTCGCGCGCCGCCGAAGGGCGCTTCCTCACGCCCGACATGCTCACCGGCGAGCGCCTCGAGCACGTGCGCGCCCTGAACGCCCACGCCGGCGAGCGCGGGCAGAGCCTGGCGCAGATGGCGATCGCCTGGACGCTGCGCGACCC
>JADGPM010000304.1 GCA_017882425.1 Solirubrobacteraceae bacterium | reverse complement strand
GATCCCCGATCGACGCGCCGAACGGGCGCGTGAGGATGTAGGCGAGCCAGAAGGCCAGGACGGCGTTCAGCTTCAGCCAGTAGTGGGCGAGCGTCACGACCGCGATGGCACCGCCGAACAGGAACACCGCCGTCACGTAGCCGAGGGCCAGCTTCTCCGATGTGAGATCGCCCGCTGCGGTGCCCAGGGCGAAGGTGAAGAGGATCGCCAGCCAGTAGAAGGACTCGCGCCTGGTCGTGTAGATCGTGTGGATCGAGAGTGTCCGCTCGCTCCAGAACCAGACGGCGAACGTGATCGCGAGCGCGATGCCGAACACGATCGTGGTGGTCTCGAGCGCGACGCCGTAGGTCTCGACCAGATTGTCGGTGATCAGGGTTCCGACGACGCTCAGCAGCACGACCGCGAACCAGTAGATCCCGGGGACGTACCTGCGGACGCGGAACTGCAGGATCAGCGCGGCGACCAGGACGGCGGTCATGACATAGCTCGTCTTCGAGAGGCCGAGCCCGAGGTTGTCGTTCAGGTTGTCGGCCGCCGTCTCGCCCACCGTCGTGCAGAGGATCTTGATGATCCAGAAGTAGAGCGTGATCTCCGGGACCTTGTTGAGCATCTGGCGGCGCCGCGAGGGCGCGGACGCGTGCGTCGTGATCGCAGTCATGCCATGAGGCTGGCGGCAGCCTGCTGAAGCACTCCTGAATGGACGCCGCCCCGCCTCGCCCGTTCAGGCAGGCTTCAGGCGCTCGACCTATCGTGGATGCCGTGGAGGCACGCATCCTCGTCGTCGAGGACGATCCCGACCTGCAGGCGCTGCTCGCCCAGGGTCTGCGCGAGGAGGGCTACGACGTCGCGCAGGCGCGGGACGGCGCCGGTGCGCTGCGCGCCGCCGCCGCCGAGCCCGACGCGGTCATCCTCGACATCGGGCTGCCGGACGCCGACGGCCGCGACGTCTGCCAGGCGCTGCGCGCCCGCGGCATGACCGCTCCGGTGATCTTCCTCACCGCGCGCGACGCGGTCCCCGACAGGCTGTCGGGCTTCTCCGCCGGCGGTGACGACTACCTGAGCAAGCCCTTCGTGCTGGCCGAGCTGCTCGCGCGCCTGCAGGCGCTCCTGCGGCGCGCCGGGACGGGCGGGTCGCGCGCCGTCGGTGAGCTGCAGCTCGATCCGGCCGCCCACGCGCTGCTGGGTCACGACGTGCGCGTCGAGCTGACGCCGACCGAGTTCCGGCTGCTCGCGAGCCTCGCCGCGACGCCCGGCGAGGTGACGCGCCGGCGGGAGCTCGTGCGCGCCGGCTGGCCCGAGGGCGCGATCGTCCACGACAACACGCTCGACGTCTACCTCGCCCGGCTGCGGCGCAAGCTGCGCGACGTTCAGGGCGCGCCCGTCATCGAGACGGTGCACGGCGTCGGCTACCGGCTGACGTGAGCGGCCTGCGGCCCGGCACCCTGCGCGGCCGCGTCACGATCGGGGCGGTCGCCGCGGTCGCGCTCGCCCTCGCCGTGCTCGTGGTCGCATTCAACCTGCTGCTCGCCTCGAGCCTGCGCGGCGACGTCGACAGCAGGCTGCGCTCCCGCGCCGCCGCGGCGACGACGACGGTCCGCCTGCGCGAGGACCGCCTCGTCACCTCCGAGGGCCCGGGCGACGCCGCGCTGGACAGCGGCGTCTGGGTGTTCGATGGGGGCCGCGCGATCGAGAGCCCGCGCGCGAGCGCAGAGCTCGCCCGGGCCGCCGGCCGGCTCGCGGCCGGCGGCGAGCGGTACGCCGACACCTCCGGCGGCGCCTTCCGGCTCTACGCACGCCCGTTCGCAGCGGACGGCAGGCGCCTGGGCACGGTCGTCGTCGCGACCTCGCTCGCCGCGTACGACCGGACGACGTCGCTCGCGCTGATCGGCTCGCTGCTGCTCGCCCTGGCGATCCTCGCCGCCGTCCTGGCCGTGACGTGGGTCGCCGTCGGCGGCGCGCTGCGTCCGATGCAGGCGATGACCGACCAGGCCGCCGACTGGGGCGACCACGACCTCGGCCGGCGCTTCGGCGCCGCCGAGCGCCCGGACGAGCTGCAGCGCCTGGCGACGACCTTCGACGGCCTGCTCGATCGCGTGGCGGCGAGCCTGCGCCACGAGCAGCGCCTGTCCGCCGAGCTGTCGCACGAGCTGCGCACGCCGCTCGCGCGCATCGCCGCCCAGGCCGAGCTGCTCGGGCGTCGCCCGCACACGACGGGGGAGCAGCACGACGCCGCCGAGCTGATGCGGCGCAGCGCCGAGCGCATGACCGCGATCCTGGACACGCTGATGGCGGCCGCGCGCGCCGAGGCCAGCACCACAGCGGGCGTCTGCGATGCGGGCGAGGCGGCGCGCCACGCCGCCGAGGCCGTCTCCGGCGCCGCCGTCGCCCGCGGCCTCGCCGTCAGCGTCGTATGCCCCGCGCGTGTCCGCGCGGGCGTCGACCCGCATGTCACCGAGCGGGTGCTGGCGCCGCTGCTGGAGAACGCGACGCGCTTCGCGCGTTCGCAGATCACCGTCGTGGTGGCCCGCGACGGCGGGGACGTCCAGATCGACGTGCGCGACGACGGCACCGGCATCGCCGCGGACCGGCTCGAGGCGGTGTTCGACCCCGGCGTGAGCTTCGGGACGGCGAACGGGTCCGCGCACGACGGCGCGGGCCTCGGCCTGCCGCTCGCGCGCCGGCTCGCGCGCGCCGCCGGCGGCAACGTCGAGGCGCTGGCCTCCGGTCGCGGCGGGCACCTGCGGGCGACGTTCCCGGCGGGTTGACGGCGCGCCGGCGCTCAGGCCCGGGCTCGCCCCCCACTAGGCTCCTTCGCCGTGTCCGCAGCCGACGACCAGCGCGCGATCCTCGTCGAGGACCTCGTGCGCACCTACCCCGGCGGGCTGCGCGCGGTCGACGGCGTGAACCTCGAGGTGGCGCCCGGGGAGATCTACGGCTTCCTCGGCCCCAACGGCGCCGGGAAGTCCACGACGGTGCGCATCCTGACCACGCTGCTGCGCCCCACCAGCGGCCGCGCCTGGGTCGCCGGGCACGACGTCGTCGCCGAGGCCGGCGCCGCGCGCCGCGTGATCGGCGTGGCGCTCCAGGAGGCGGCGCTCGACCCCCTGATGACCGGCCGCGAGCTGCTGCGCCTGCAGGGCGCGCTCCACGGCCTGCGCCGGGCCCAGGCGAGCGAGCGCGGCGACGACCTGCTCGAGCGCGTCGAGCTCGTCGACGCCGCCGACCGGCGCGTCGGGACCTACTCGGGCGGCATGCGGCGGCGCCTGGACCTCGCGCTCGCGCTCGTGCAGCGCCCGCGCGTGCTGTTCCTGGACGAGCCGACGACCGGCCTGGACCCGGCGAGCCGTGCCGCGCTGTGGCGCGAGGTGCGCGCGCTCAACGCCGACGGCACCACCGTCTTCCTCACGACGCAGTACCTCGAGGAGGCCGAGCAGCTCGCCGAGCGCGTCGGCATCATCGACCGCGGGCGCATCGTCGCGGAGGGCACGCCGGACGAGCTCAAGGCGCGCGTCGGCGAGCCCGCGCTGCACGTCGACCTCGTCGACCCCGCGGAGGCCGAGCGCGCGCGCGAGCTGCTCGCCGCCCACGGCGAATGCTCGCACCGCCGCGGCGGCGGGCTGATCGTGCGGATGAGCGGCGCGCGCGCGATCGCCCCGGTCGTCCGCACGCTCGACGAGGCGGGGATCGAGGTCGACACGGTCGAGGTCGAGACGCCGACGCTCGACGACGTGTTCCTCGCCGTCACCGGCCACGCCGCCACCGACGACCCGGCGCCCGAGCCGAGCCTCTCCGCGTGAGCGCGACGGCGCTGGACCGGGACGCCGCCGTCCAGGCGCGCGTCGTCGCCGCGCTGGCCGCACGTGCGCTGCGCTCGCAACTGCGCCGCGCGCAGTTCCTGCTGCCGGCCTTCCTGCTGCCGCTGCTGCTGCTCGCGGTGATCGCGAGCGGCACCTCCGCCGCGCGCCACCTTCCGGGCTTCCCGTCCACCGGCGCGTATGTCGGCTTCGTCGTCGGCGGCACGCTCGTGCAGGGCGCGCTGCTCGCCGGGCTGACGGCGGGGATCGCACTGGCCGCGGACATCGAGGGCGGCTTCTTCGACCGCCTGCTGACCGCGCCGGTGCAGCGCGTGAGCATCGTGCTCGGGCGGATCTCGGCGTCGATCGCGCTCGGCGTCGCGCAGGCGTCGCTGTTCCTCGCCGTCGCGTTCATCTTCGGCGCGCGCTACCAGGGCGGGGTCGCAGGGGTGGCCATCGCCATCTGCATCGCCGCGATCGCCGCGGGCGGCATGGCCGGGCTCGCCTCGGCGATCGCGCTGCGCACCGGCTCGCTCTCCCTGCTGCAGAACCTGTTCCCGATCGTCTTCGTGTTCCTGTTCACGGCGCCGGCGTTCTTCCCCCGCGCGCTGCTCGGCCCGACGCTGCGCCACATCGCGGTGTTCAACCCGCTCACCTACGTGGTCGAGGGCA
Source organism: Solirubrobacteraceae bacterium (assembly GCA_017882425.1). Classification (GTDB taxonomy): domain Bacteria; phylum Actinomycetota; class Thermoleophilia; order Solirubrobacterales; family Solirubrobacteraceae; genus F1-60-MAGs163. The sequence goes on along the minus strand of JADGPM010000304.1, from coordinate 13,696 downwards.
TCCGCGGGGCGCTGCACGCCTCGGCGGCGCTCGGCGATCCGTGGAAGGGCCTCGTCGCGGCGACGGGCCTCCTGCTCGTGACGACCGTGCTGTCCGTCCTGGCGATGCGCGGAAGGCTGCGCGCACTGTGAGCAGCCTCGCCTATGCCGCCGGCCTCAGCGCCGCGATGTGGCGGCGCTCGCTCAACGAGGTCGTCCGCGTGCGCGGTGCGCTGCTGCCGACGACGGTCGCCCCGATCATCTTCCTGCTCGGGACGGCGGGGCAGTTCGGCCGCCTGAGCGACCTGCACGGTTTCCCGACGACGTCCTACCTGGCGTGGATCCTGCCGCTCTCGTGCCTGCAGGGCGCGGGCTTCGCCGGCGGCGCCGCCGGCGCGAACCTCGCGCGCGACATCGAGCAGGGCTGGTTCGACCGGCTGCTGACCTCACCTGCGCCGCGGGCGCTGCTGCTCGCGGGCCCGGTGCTGGCGGCGATGACGCGCGCGCTCGTGCCGACGACGGTGATCCTGTCCGTCGGGCTGGTGATGGGCGCGGGCCTCTCCGGTGGCCTGGCCGGCGTGATCGCGCTCTACGTCGCGGCGGTCTGGTTCTGCATGATCGCCGCGCTCTGGGGCTCGACGCTCGCGCTGCGCGCGCGCACGCAGCAGGTCGGGCCGCTGATCCAGAACGGCGTGTTCCTCGCCGTCTTCCTCTCCACCGCCTACACGCCGCTGCCGCTGCTCCAGGGCTGGCTCGCGACCTTTGCGAAGTACAACCCGGTGACCTACGTGCTGGAGATGGCGCGCCAGGCGACCGTCGCGGGCATCCCGCCGAGCTGGGCGCACACGTGGCCCGGCCTCGTGGCGCTCAGCGGCATGACGGTGCTCTTCGGAGCGCTCGCGCTGCGCCAGCTGCGGCGCGTCAACCTCTAGCGCGACTCCACCGGGGGCGACAGATGCACGCATGGCGTGCACATGTCGCCCGCAGTCGTCGATGGTGGGCGTCGGGTCAGTTGATGCCCGCGTACGGGTCGGCGTACTGCTGGTCCGGGGCGGTCTGGTCCGGCGCGCTCTGGTCGGGGAGCGTCTGGTCGGGCGTCGTGGTCGAGCCCGAGGACAGCCCGCCGCCCGCCGCCTCGCCGATGAACGACCGGACCGTGTTCGACGGGATCGAGAACCCGATCCCGACGCTGCCGCCCTCGCCGCCGCCGCCGGTGGAGCCGGCCGAGCTCGAGACGATCTGCGAGTTGACGCCGATGACCTCGCCCTTGTCGTTGAGGAGCGGCCCGCCGGAGTTGCCGGGGTTGATCGCCGCGTCGGTCTGGATGACGTCGGAGATCGTCGTGCCGTCGGGCGCCTGGATCTCGCGGTGCAGCGCCGAGACGACGCCGGTCGTGAGCGTGTGGTCGAGGCCGTAGGGATTGCCGATCGCGTAGGTCGAGTCGCCGACGCCGACCGCGTCCGAGTCGCCGAGCTTCAGGGCCTTCAGGCCCGAGCCGTCGACCTTCAGCAGCGCGAGGTCGCGCGAGGCGTCGGTGCCGACGAGCTGCGCGGCCTGGGTCTGCCCGCCGGTGCCGAGCTTGACGGTGATCTGCTGCGCGCCGTCGACGACGTGCGCGTTGGTGACGATGAGGCCGTCGGCGGAGACGACGAAGCCGGTTCCGGTCGCCTGGCCCTGGATCGAGGTGGAGCTGATGTAGGCGACCGAGTCGGCGGCGCCGTCGTACACGCGCTTGGCGGTCGACTGGTCGTCGGCGACCGGCCTGGTCGCGGAGGAGCTGGCTGCAGGGACCGCCGCGCGGGCGGCGTGTCCGGGGGTGCTGGTGCGCTGGGACGCGTCGGCGAGGGCCGCGCCGCCGACGGCGGAGGCGGCGACGAGCGCGACGGTCGCGATGGTTCTGGAAGTCTTCATCGCCATCAGCCTGGAAGCCCGGCCTGCGGGGTGTGTAAGGAAACCCCCAACGTTTTCTAAAGACGCCTCCCCCGTTCAGCGCACGGGCGCGGGGCGGTCGATGTCGGCGAACGCGGCCTGGAGGCGGGTGAACGCCTCGTCGACGACCGTCCGCACGCGGCGCTCGACGGTGCGCGCCCCCGCGCGCTCGAGCATCGCGGCCGACAGCTCGCGCTCGCGGACGCCCATCGCGGCGATCAGCATCGCCGCGAGTGTGCGCACGGCGGGGTCCTCGGGCGCACGGTCCAGCTCGGCCGCGAGCGCACCGGCCAGCACGCCGACCCACGCCTCGGAGATCGTCAGGCGCCGTGCGCGCAGCGCCGGCGAGGCCTTCTCGGTCGCGATGAACGTGCGGAACCTCTCGTACTGCTCGGCGCTGCGCAGGCTGCGCCAGCCGGTCCCGGGGACCGGCACCCGGTTGTCGGCCATCAGGGCGTGCAGCACGCCGAGGGTCGTCGTGCCGGCGGGTCGCTCCGCGACGGTGCGCAGAAGCGCGCCGAGCAGCTCGTCCGCGCGGTCGAAGAACAGGTCCTCCTTGGCGGGGAAGTAGTTGAAGACGGTCTTGACCGAGACGTCGGCGAGCGCCGCGATCTCGGCGACGGTGACCTGCTCGAAGCCGCGCTCGGCGAACAGGCCGGTGGCGAGGTCGGAGATGAGTTGGCGCGTACGGGCCTTCTTGGTCTCCCGCAGCCCCTGCGCGATGACCGTCGAAGCTCCGACTATTTGTGCCATGACACGAAGTTTACTCTCGTTGTACTTTTTCGTCCAGTGTGCTTAGGTGCTGCACTGTGACTGAGAGCAACGCGATTGAAGCCCGTGGGCTCGTCAAGCGCTACGGGGACAAGACCGCGCTCGACGGCTTCGACCTCGACGTCGCGCGCGGCTCGGTGTGCGCGCTGCTGGGCCCCAACGGGGCCGGCAAGACGACGGCCGTGCGCCTGCTGACGACCCTGACCGCCCCGGACGCCGGGACGGCCCGCGTCGCCGGCGCGGACATCCTCGAGGACCCGGTCAGCGTGCGGCGCGGCATCGGCCTGGCCGCGCAGGACGCCACCGTCGACGGGCTGCTCACCGGCCGGGAGAACCTCGTGATGATCGGCGAGCTGCATCACCTCGGCCGCTCGGCGTCCGGCGCGCGCGCCGACGAGCTGTTGGTGCAGTTCTCGCTGGCCGACGCGGGCAGCAAGCTCGTCAAGGACTACTCGGGCGGGATGCGCCGGCGCCTGGACCTCGCCGCGACGCTCGTCGCCGCCCCCGAGCTGCTGTTCCTCGACGAGCCGACGACCGGCCTCGACCCGCGGGCGCGCAACGAGCTGTGGACGGTGCTCGACCGCCTGGTCGGCGAGGGCGCGACGATCCTGCTGACGACGCAGTACCTCGAGGAGGCCGACCGCCTCGCCGACGAGATCGTCGTCATCGACCACGGGCGCGTGATCGCCCGCGGCGACGCCCGCTCGCTGAAGCGCGACATCGGCGGCGACCAGCTCCACATCGTCTGCGCCCAGGCCGAGGACGTCGCGACGGTCGCCGGGATCCTCGAGCGCCTCACCGGCGCGCGCGTGAGCGTCGACGCCCCCGCGCGCAGCCTGACGGTCCCCACCGACGGCGGGGTCGGCGCGATCGCGACGGTCGCCGCCGAGCTCGCAGAGCGCGAGATCCCCGTCGAGGACCTCGGGCTGCGCCAGCCCACCCTCGACGACGTCTTCCTGACCCTGACCGGGCTGCCCGCCGAGGACGGCGCGCCCGCGACCCCCACCGAGACGCCCGCGGAGGCCCTGCGATGACCGACGTCCCGATCCCCACCCGCGCCCGCCGGCGCGCCCGCGCGAGCGCCAGCGGCGACACGTGGGTGATCGCCCGCCGCGGCCTGCTGCACATGCGCCGCCAGCCGGAGGCGCTGGCCGACGCGACGATCCAGCCGATCATGTTCGTGCTGCTGTTCGCGTTCGTCTTCGGCGGCGCGATCAGCGTCCCGGGCGGCGGCAGCTACAAGGAGTTCCTGATGGGCGGCATCTTCGCCCAGACGATCGTCTTCGGCGCCTTCGGCGTCGCGATCGCGCTCGCGCACGATCGCGGCAACGGCGCGATCGACCGCTTCCACTCCCTGCCGATCGCGCGCTCCAGCGTGCTCGCCGGGCACGCCGTCGCGAGCCTCATCAAGTCGCTCCTGCCGATCGTGCTGATGTCGATCACCGGCTTCATCATCGGCTGGCGGATCCACACCGGGCCGCTGGACATCCTCGCCGCCTACGGGCTGATGGTCGGCTTCTCGTTCGCGATGATCTGGGTCGGGGTGCTGCTCGGCAGCCTCGTCGCAACACCCGAGGCCGTGCAGGGCGTCGGCTTCGTCGCGATCTTCCCGATCACGTTCATCGCCAGCACGTTCGTCCCCGCGCGCACCCTGCCGCCCGTGCTGCGAACGTTCGCCGAGTGGAACCCCGTGTCGTCCCTGTCGGGCTCGCTGCGCCACCTGTTCGGCAACCCGGGCGGCACTCCGTATCCGGGCGGCCCGTGGCCGATCCAGCACCCGATCGCCTACACGGTCATCTGGATCGCCGCGATCGTCCTCATCTGCGCGCCGCTGGCCGTCCGCGGCTACCAGCGCTCGATCGCGTCCTGAGCCGTGCCCCCCGTCTACTGAGCCGAGGCCTCCTCGAACAGCCGGACCAGCTGGGCGCGGCAGAACACCCACTGCTTGCGGTTGCGGTCGCTGCCGGGATGCAGCGTGTCCAGCAGCGCGAGCCCGCGGATCGTCGCGACGGCCATCTCGACGCGCCGGTCGAAGTCCGCGCGCGTGGAGATGTCGGGGAACAGGCGCCGCGCGAGCTCGAGCGTCTGGCGGTCGAGCGCGCGCTCCACGTCGACGAGGTGCGCGCGCAGCTCCGGATCGGTGCGCGCCTGCGCCCACAGCGCGAGCGCGGCCTGGAAGCGCGGGTTCGCGTAGCTCTCCCAGACGAGATCCAGGCCGCGCGCGACCCGCTCGCGTCCGGTCGGCAGCGCGTCGGCGGCAAGCAGCAGCTCCTCGCCGCGCAGGCGCGCGAGACGCTCCATCGCGGCGGCGACGAGCGCGCTGCGCGTCTGGAAGTGATGCAGGTGCGCACCGCGTGAGACGCCGGCGCGCTCGGCCACGCGGCTCGTCGTCGTGTTCGCGTAGCCGTCCTCGACGAGGCAGGTGATCGTCGCCTCCAGGAGCGCGTCGCGTGTCGCGGCGCTGCGCTCCGCCTGGCTGCGGCGGCGGGTCTCGGTCGGGGCGGCCATCGGCGTCATGGTAGCCGGGCAACTTGCGTTCGTGAACGAATGTTTCTCTGCTAGCCTCACCGCGCAGGTTGCCGATTCGAGGCCCCGCCGCCCACGCGCGAGGCCGCCGACACGAGGAGTTCCGAAACGATGAGCAGCACTGAGGCATTGGTGTTCGACGCCGTGCGCACGCCGCGCGGCAAGGGCAAGAGCAACGGGTCGCTCCACGGCACCAAGCCTGTGGACCTCGTGGTCGGTCTGATGCACGAGGTGCTCGTGCGCAACGAGCGGCTGGACCCGAACCGCGTCGACGACGTCGTCCTGGGCTGCGTCTCGCCCGTCGGCGACCAGGGCGCGGACATCGCCAAGACGGCCGCGATCAAGGCCGGCCTGCCGGACACCGTCGCCGGCGTCCAGCTCAACCGCTTCTGCGCATCCGGTCTGGAGGCCGTGAACATCGCAGCGCAGAAGGTCGCCTCCGGCTGGGAGGACCTCGTCTTCGCGGGCGGCGTCGAGTCGATGTCGCGCGTGCCGATGGGCTCCGACGGCGGCGCCTGGGCGATGGACCCCGAGACGAACTACGACACCTCGTTCGTCCCGCAGGGCATCAGCGCCGACCTGATCGCGACGATCGAGGAGTTCAGCCGCGAGGACGTCGACGCCTACGCCGCACGCTCGCAGGAGCGTGCCGCCGCCGCGCAGGCCGAGGGCCGCTTCGCGAACTCCGTGATCCCGGTCAGGGACCTCAACGAGAACGTCGTGCTGGACAACGACGAGTTCATCCGCCCCGGCACGACGGTCGAGACGCTGGGCAACCTGAAGCCGTCCTTCCAGATGATCGGCGAGGCCGGCGGCTTCGACGCCGTCGCGCTGCAGAAGTACCACTGGATCGAGAAGATCGAACACGTCCACACGCCCGGCAACTCCTCGGGCATCGTCGACGGCGCCTCGCTGCTGGCGATCGGCAACCGCCAGACCGGTGAGGACCTCGGGCTCGCCCCGAAGGCGCGCATCCTGGCGACCGCCGTCTCCGGCGCGGACCCGACGATCATGCTGACCGGCCCCGCCCCCGCCTCGAAGAAAGCGCTCGCGAAGGCCGGCATCACCGCCGAGGACCTCGACCTCGTCGAGATCAACGAGGCGTTCGCCGCCGTCGTGCTGCGCTTCGTACGCGACATGGGCCTCGACATGGAGAAGGTCAACGTCAACGGCGGCTCGATCGCCATGGGCCATCCGCTCGGCGCGACCGGCGGCATGATCCTCGGCACGCTGATCGACGAGCTGCACCGCACCGGCGGCAGGTACGGCCTCGCGACGCTCTGCGTCGGCGGCGGCATGGGCATCGCGACGGTCGTGGAGGCCATCCAGTCATGAGTGAGAACACGACCATCCGCTGGGACCAGGACGCCGACGGCGTCGTCGTCCTGACCCTCGACGACCCGAGCCAGTCGGCGAACACCATGAACGCGGCATATGCCGCGTCGATGGCCGCGACCGTCGATCGCCTCGAGGCCGAGAAGGACTCGATCACCGGCGTCGTCATCACCTCCGCCAAGAAGACGTTCTTCGCCGGCGGCGACCTCAACGACCTGCGCGCCACGCGCAAGGAGGACGCCGCGCAGGTCGCGGAGTTCGTGCGCGAGGGCAAGGCGCTGCTGCGCCGCCTGGAGACCCTGGGCAAGCCCGTCGTCGCCGCCATCAACGGCGCCGCGCTCGGCGGCGGCCTGGAGATCTGCCTGGCCACCCACCACCGCGTGATCGTCGACGACCCGCGCGCGGTCGTCGGCTTCCCCGAGGTGCAGCTCGGCCTGCTCCCCGGTGCCGGCGGCGTCGTGCGCAGCGTGCGCATGGTCGGCATCGTCGACGCGCTCATGCAGCTGCTGCTGCAGGGCCAGCGCCTGAAGCCGGCCAAGGCCAAGGAGGTCGGCATCGTCGACGAGGTCGTCGCGACGCGCGAGGAGCTCGTCCCGGCCGCGAAGGCGTGGATCGCCGCGAATCCGGAGGCGGTTCAGCCCTGGGACGTCAAGGGCTACAAGATCCCCGGCGGCACGCCGTCGAACCCGAAGCTCGCGCAGAACCTGCCGGCGTTCCCGGCCAACCTGCGCAAGCAGCTCAAGGGCGCGAACTACCCGGCGCCGCACCACATCATGGCCGCGGCCGTCGAGGGTGCCCAGGTCGACTTCGACACCGCCAGCGAGATCGAGGGCCGCTACTTCGTCGACCTCGTCACGAGCCAGGTCGCGAAGAACATGATCCAGGCGTTCTTCTTCGACCTCCAGCAGGTCAGCGGCGACCGTGGCCGGCCGGCGGGCATCGCGCCGCTGCAGGCGACGAAGGTCGTCGTGCTCGGCGCGGGCATGATGGGCGCCGCGATCGCCTACGTCTGCGCCAAGTCCGGCATCGATGTCGTGCTGAAGGACGTCTCCGCGGAGGCGGCCGCGCGCGGCAAGGGCTACTCGCAGGCGCTGGTCGACAAGGCCGTCGCGCGCGGGCGCTCCACCCAGGAGCAGGGCGACGCGCTGCTCGCGCGGATCACCCCGACCGCCGACCCGGCCGACGCCGCCGGCGCGAACCTCGTGATCGAGGCCGTCTTCGAGGACCCGGCCGTCAAGGCGCAGGTCTTCGCCGAGATCGAGCCGTGGGTGGGCGGGCCCGAATCCGGCGCCCTGCTGGGCTCCAACACCTCGACCCTGCCGATCACCCAGCTGGCGGAGGGCGTCTCGCGCCCGGCCGACTTCATCGGACTGCACTTCTTCAGCCCCGTGGACAAGATGCCGCTGCTGGAGATCATCAAGGGCGAGCAGACGAGCGACGAGACCGTCTACCGCGCGCTCGACGTCGCCAAGCAGATCAGGAAGACGCCGATCGTCGTCAACGACTCGCGCGGGTTCTTCACGAGCCGCGTGATCGGGGCGTTCATCAACGAGGGCATCGCGATGCTCGCCGAGGGCATCCCCGCCCCGTCGATCGAGCAGGCCTCCTCGCAGGCCGGCTACCCCGCCCCGGTGCTCCAGCTCAGCGACGAGCTGAACCTCAACCTCATGCGCAAGATCCGCGCGCAGTACCAGGCGGCCGCCGAGGCCGAGGGCCTGACGCTGCCGGAGCTCCCCGCGAACGCGGTCGTCGATCGCATGGTCGACGAGTTCGAGCGTGGCGGGCGCCTGGCCGGCGCCGGCTTCTACGAGTACGAGGACGGCGCGCGCACGCGGCTGTGGCCGGGGCTGAAGGACGCCTTCGGCGGCGACAACCGCAGCGTCCCGCTCGAGGACCTCAAGGAGCGCATGCTGATGCTCGAGGCGATGGAGGCGGTCAAGTGCCTCGACGAGGGCGTCATCGAATCGGTCGCCGACGCGAACATCGGCTCGATCCTGGGGATCGGCTTCCCGGGCTGGACCGGCGGCGTGCTCCAGTACATCAACGGATACGAGCCCGCCGCCCACCCCCAACACCGTGGCCTCCCGGGCTTCGTCGCCCGCGCGCGCGAGCTCGCGGCGACCTACGGCGAGCGCTTCGAGCCGCCGGCGTCGCTGGTCGAGAAGGCCGAGCGCGGCGAGACGTACGCCGACGCGCCCGCGCTCGCGACCGCCTGAGCCCACGATGTCGATCACGTTCACCGACGAGCAGCAGGCGCTCGCCGCGGCGGTCCGCGACCTCGCCGCGCGGGAGTGCGGCACCCGCGAGCAGCGTGACGCGCTGACCGACGGCGGCACCGAGCCGCACAACCCCGAGCTCTACGCGCGCGTCGCGGAGCTCGGGTGGCTCGGCGTCGCGATCCCCGAGCAGTACGGGGGCAGCGGCGGCGGCATGGTCGACCTGTGCCTGTTCCTGGAGGAGACGGCCTACGGCCAGATCCCGATCGGCAGCTTCGCGGTCACCTCGATCGTCGGGGGCGCCTACGAGCGCTTCGGCACCGAGGAGCAGAAGCAGGAGATCCTGGGCGGCATCACGCGCGGCGCCGTCGAGGCGATCGCCATGTCCGAGCCCGAGGCGGGCTCGGACGTCGGGGCGTTGCGCTGCAAGGCGACACGCCAGAACGGCGGCTACGTCGTCGAGGGCCAGAAGACGTGGATCTCCGAGGCCCACCTCGCCGACCACATCCTGCTCGTCTGCCGCACCGACGACAGCGGCGCCAAGCACGACGGGCTGACGATGCTGAGCGTCCCAGCGGGCAGCGACGGCGTCGAGATCCGCGGGATCGACACGATGGGCGGGCGCGTCGTCAACGACGTCTTCTTCACCGACTGCCACGTCCCGGCCGAGAACCTGCTCGGGGTCGAGGGCCAGGCATGGGGCCAGCTCATGGCCGGGCTCAACGTGGAGCGCCTGATCATCGCCGCGCAGTCGCTCGGCTTCGCGCGCCGCGCCTTCGACGACGCGCTCTCCTACGTCAGGGAGCGCAAGCAGTTCGGGCGCCCGATCGGCAGCTTCCAGACGATCGCCCACCGGATGGCCGACCTCGCCACCGAGCTCGAGTGCTGCCGGCTGCTGACCTACGACGTCGCGCAGAAGGTCGACGCCAACCCCGGCGCCCTGTTCCCGCGCGAGGCCTCGATGGCCAAGCTGAAGGTCACCGAGACGGCCAAGAAGGTCGCGCTCGAGGGCATGCAGGTGATGGGCGGCGCGGGCTACGCGACCGAGTACGAGATGGAACGCCACGTGCGCACGACGATCGTCTCGACGATCTACGGCGGCACCAGCGAGATCCAGCGCGAGATCGTCGCCAAGACGCTCGGCCTGTAGGACCCGGCGCACGGGCGCCTGCAGGCCCCGCTGGCCACCCGAGCGCCCGAAATCGCGCCCGGCGGCGACGTTCCACCGCCGAGCGGGGTGATCCGTCCGACGGGGTGCGGATCCTTCGTGTGCAAGGGCGATCGGAGTCCGGTCCACCGTTCGTCCAAGCGAGAGGTTTTGCATCGCTGCGCCGGTCAAGTGGCCCCAGAGGCGTGCCGACGCGCTGAATGCCGGTGGCTCCGTGCGAGCGTCCCGGCGCACCCGATTCGCAGCCACGGAGAGGCGTCGTCATCCGCATCCATCGCACCATCCCCCGCACGTCTCGCCGCCATACCCGCACAGCGCTGACGGCGCTGACGTTCGCCATCGCGCTGCTCGCCTGCTCGCCGGCGGCCCACGCCGCGGATCTGCTCGTCCTCGACGGCGACCAGGCGACCGTCTCCGGCAACCTGAGCTACGGGATCGTCTACGTCGACGGCGAGCTGCGCCTCACGGGCGACACGTCGATCACCGCGAGCACGATCTACATCGGTCCCAGCGCGGGCCTGCGCACGTGCTACGTGGAGGGCACCGGCAACGGCGGCTGCACGGCCGGTCGAAACCTGACGCTGACGTCCGCGGGCCAGCTGACCGTGGCCTCCGGCATCGACCTCACCGCCGGCACGGGCACCGCCCGGCCGGGCGGGTCGCTGAACCTCCAGGGCTCGCGCGTCGCGGTCGGCGGCTCGATCAACACGACGGGCAGCGGGGGCGCCTCGTCCGGCTCGATCACGATCAACTCGGCCGGCGCGCTCAACACGGGCGCCCTGACGGCCTACGGGGCGACCGTGAACCTCGCAGCCGCGGGCCCGATCGACATCGGCGGCGACATCCAGACGCAGGGCACCAGCGGGGTGCCCCAGAACGTGCCCCTCCAGGCCCAGTTCGCCGGGCCCGTCGCCGTGGCATCCAGCGGCGGCGACGTGCGCATCAGCGGCAACGTCAACGCCTCCGGGCGCGACGCCCCGGGCAACGCCGGCGCGGGCCTCGGCGGCGGCAACGGCGCCGACGTGTCGATCTCGGGCTCCGACGTGCGGCTCGGCTCGGTCGACGCGACCGGCGGGAGCAGCGTCGACGCCGCGCCCGGCGGATCCGCGCACATCGCGCTGGCGGCGCGCGGCTCGCTGATCGCGCTCGGCCGCCTCGACGCGGGCGGCCAGAACAGCACGGTCGGCGCCGCGACCCCCGGCGCCCACATCGACGCGACCGCGGGCGGCCCGCTCGTCATCGGCGGCGGGGCGTGGGCCGGCGGCGCGCAGAGCCCATCAGGCGGCTCGGCCGGCGGCGCGATCGCGCTCCAGGGCCAGACGATCTCCGCCGGGACGCTGTTCGTCGCAGGCGGCAACGCCGCGAGCTCCCCGACCCCGATGAACGGCGGCCCCGGAGGGTCGATCACGGCGTCTGCGAGCGGCAACGTGTCGCTCGCGGCGCTCCAGGCCTACGGCGGCAACGGCCAGCCCGGCTCCTCGCCCGGCGCCGGCGGCTCCATCGCGGTCGCCAGCGGCGCAGGCTCGATCGGCACCGGCCAGGTCACCACCCAGGGCGGCTACACGGGCGGCGGCCCCGGCGCACCCGGCGGCCCGATCTCCCTGTCGGCGCAGACCGACCTCAGCGTCGGCGGCACGCTCGATGCGAGCGGCTCGAACGCGAACGGCGACGCCGACCCGCCGCGCCCCGGCGCCGACGCCGGGAACGTGCTGCTGCGCGCCGCGACGGGCACGCTCTCACTGGGCGGCCAGATGCGCGCCGCGGGCGGCTCCGGCGCCGGGAGCACGGTCGCCACGGCGGCCGGCGGGCGCGGCGGCAACGGCGGGCGACTGGACCTCGTCGCCAAGGCGCTGGGCTCGATCGTCTCGATCTCCACCCACGGCGGCAACGGCGGGGACTACGGCGACCTGCAGGGCCCCGGCGGGACGGGCGGCGCCGTGCTCGGCTGGACCGACGCACCGCTGTTCGACGACCAGAAGGTCGTCGACAGCGACGGCGGCTCCGGACACCCGGTCGGCTCCTCCGGCGTCCGGACGCAGGAGAGCTCCCCCACCGCCCTGGCGGTGGACCCGGCGACGGGCAGGCTGACGTTCACGACGCGCAGCCCCGACGCGCAGCTCTACCGCGTGCTGCGCAGCGTCGGCGGCGCGCCCGCGGAGGTCGCGCTCGAATCGGCCCAGACCACCGGCCTGGCGCCGGCCTCGCCCGTCTGCGTCCCGGTGACGTTCACCGTCGTCGCCGTCCACAAGGACCTCGGCTGGACGTCCGACGCGCCGGCGCCGGTGAGCTTCACCCGCCCGCCGTCGGCGACGCAGGGCTGCGGTGACGCGCCGAAGCTCAGCGCCGCCGCCCGCCTGCGCTTCTCCCTGCGCAGCCTGCGCCGCAAGAAGTACCGCGCCGTCCTGAAGCTGCGCGCCGACGGAATCGGAAGCGTCCAGGCGAACCTCCTGCCGGTCCGCCGCAAGGGCCACAAGACGGCGACCAAGCCGCTTGCGAAGCTCGGCCTGCAGGTCGCGAAGGTGGGCGGCCAGACCGTCCAGCTGGTGCTGCCCAAGGCGGCCCGGCGGCCCGGGCGGTACACGCTGCAGCTCGCTGCCACCTCGCCCGACGGCAAGGGCCACGTGACGACCACCCTGACGCTGGAGGTCCGCAAGTGATCCCCGCCCGCCTCGCCGGCGCCGCCCTGGCGGCGGCGCTCGTGCTCGTCCCCGCGACGTCCGCCACAGCGGCCGGCTCGTGCCTGAGCGTCGGCGTCTACCAGGACAACCCCGCCAGCGGGCTTCCGGCGCTGAAGAAGCACGTCGGGCCCGGAGTGACGTCGATCTCGACCTACCTGACCGCCGGCCGGCCGCTGTCGCGCTCGCTCATCGCGACCGCCAACCGCAGCCGCGCACGGCTCCTGGTCACCTGGCAGCCGGACGCGGGACGCGACGGCTCCAAGCAGCCCGGCTACCGCCTGAAGACGGTGGCCGGCGGGCGCTACGACGTCTCGTTGCGCGCGCTCGTGCGCCAGTTGCGCGGCGTGCGCAAGGGCGCCGTGCTGCGGCCCATGCCCGAGATGAACACGCCCTGGTATCCGTGGTCGGGCGCGGCCAACGGCAACACGCCGGCGGACTACGCGAAGGCCTGGAAGCGCGTGCGCAAGGCGGTCCGCAGCGCCCCGGGCGGCACGAAGGTCAAGCTCCTGTGGTCGCCGTACGCCCGCAGCATCCCGGACACCGGGATCAACGCGATCAGCTCGTACTTCCCCGGGGCAGCGCAGGTCGACCTGGTCGGGGCCAGCGGCTACAACTTCGGCGCACGCCCGCCGCTGCTCTGGAGCGAGCCGGGCACGCTGTTCGCCTCCGCCTACGCGACGATCGAGGCGCTGGCCTCCAAGCCGTTCTGGTTCGCCGAGACGGCCTCCGCCGCGAACGGCGGTGACAAGGCCGGCTGGATCCGGACCCTCGCCACGCTGCGCGCGACGGCGATGCCGAAGCTCGCCGGCATCGTCTGGTACGACGTCAAGGACCCCTACGGGGACTTCCGCCTGCGCGGCACGCCGATCACCACCGCATTCCGCGCATTGCTGAAGGGAGCATGCCGATGAGCCGTCTCGCCTACTCCGCGAACAAGCGGCGCAAGCGCAAGGCCAAGCGCGCGGAGACCGTGCCGCGGCGCCACCGCCTCTTCCTGCCGCCCGCGGCGACCGTCGACAAGACCGTCGACCTCGGCTCGATGAGCCCGGCGATGGTCGACCGCCTGTTCTGGCGCGCGGGCTTCGGCCCGAGCCT
>JADGPM010000062.1 GCA_017882425.1 Solirubrobacteraceae bacterium | reverse complement strand
GGGCGGGCATGGCGCCCGGCGGCGCGCCCCCGGCCGGCAGCGTGCAGAGCGGCGCGCCCGGCGGGCCTCCCGGTGGCGGCACCGGCCAGGGCGGCCCGGCCGCCGGCGGTGGCGGGATGTTCGGGGGAGACACGAGCTCGCTGACGCAGGCCGTGACCTACACCAGGGCCCACGGCGGCGGCACGATCGCCATCTCCAGCCAGTCGGGCGCGGCATCGCAGATCCTCACGAGCGACGCGGCGGTCGCCGGCATCGGCGGCTTCTCCGGCCGCGAGAGCGAGGTGAGCGCGGCGTGGCTGGCCGACGCCGTCCAGAACGGGAGGATCCGCTGGGTGCTCTCCGGCTCCGGCGGGCTGCCGACGGACAACCGCGTGGGCGCGCGCAACGTGCTGAGCGCGGTGGCGACGGCGTGCACGGCCGTCCCGCTCTCCTCGAGCTCCGCGACGACGGGGTCGTCCGCGACCGGCGCGTCCACGGTCCTCTACGACTGCGGCGGGAAGGCCGCGGCGCTGCGCGCGACGAGCTAGTCGCGCGAATACCCTGGGGGCGGTGCAGTCCGGAGCCGCCGCCCAGCGTCGCCTGCGTGCGACGTCGTTCCTCTCGAGCTTCGACCGCTTCACGATCCCGCCGCTGCTCGTCCCGATCCACCGGGCGCTCGGCGTCTCGCTCGGCACCGCCTCGCTGGTGGCGAGCGCCTACTTCGTCGCCTACGGCCTGAGCCAGCCGCTCTGGGGCGCCCTGTCGGACCGCGTCGGGCGCGTGCCGGTGATCCGGGGCGCGGTGATCGCCGGCGCGCTCGCCTGCGTCGTGGCGGCGGCGGCGCGCGACATCGGCGTGCTGATCGTCGCGCGCACGTTCGGCGGGCTGTTCTTCGCAGCACTCGTGCCGACGGCGATCACCTACATCGGCGACACCGTCGACCTCGGCCATCGTCAGCACGCGCTCACGATCATGATGGCGTTCGCCACCGGGGGGATCGCGTCGGCGACGATCGTCGGCGGCGTCGCGGCGCAGCTGCTGAGCTGGCGCTGGGCATTCGTCGCCTCCGCGGTGATCGCCGCGCTGCTGACGGTGTTCCTGCGTGGGCTCCCGGAGCCGGTGCGCGAGCGCAGCACGCACTCGTTCGGCCGGCAGGTGCACGCGATCGTGCGACAGCCGTGGGTCCGCGTCGTCGTCGGCCTGGCGTTCGTCGAGGGCGCGGTCATCTTCGGCTCGCTGACGTTCGTCGCCGCCTCGCTGCAGCAGGCGGGTGTCGGGGCGGCGCTCGCCGGCTCGGCGGCCGCCGGGTTCGGCCTGGCGAACGTCCTCTGCACGCCGCTCGTGACGCGCGCGATCCCGCGCGTCCCGGCGCCGCGGCTGATCGCGGGCGGCTCGAGCCTCGCGGCGCTCGGGCTGTTCGTCGCGGCAGCCGACACGACGGTCACCACCGCCGTCGTCGCCACCGTCGCGCTGGGTGCGGGCTTCGGCTTCCTGCACTCGACGATGCAGACGTGGGCGACGCAGGTCTACCCCCAGGCGCGCGCGGTCACGGTCTCCTTCTTCGCGAGCGCGATCTTCATCGGCGGCGCGGTGGCGAGCGCCGCGGCGGCCCCGCTGGCGAACGCCGGGCGCTTCTCGGTGATCTTCCTCGTCGCGGCCGCCGGCGCGACGCTGCTGGCGGTCGTCGGATCGCTGCTGCGCGCGCGCTACCCCGCGGGCGCCGAGCACGTCGTCACGGCGGACGAGAGCACCGCCGTCGCGCTCTGAACAACGCGGATCCGGCCCACCGAACCCCCCGGTTGCGTGCGCCACACCCCCCGGTCGGGGGGCATACGGCCGCTCTGCGCCGGATGGACGGGAGGGCGCGCAACGGTGTCCCCATGGCATCGCCGCGGACCACCGCGTACCTCTTCCCGGGCCAGGGCGCCCAGCGCGCCGACGCGCTCGTGGCCGTCCGGCGCGACGCGCCGGACCTGCTCGCCTGCTGCGTGGACCTGCTCGGCGACGAGCCGTTCACGCGCTGCGACGAGAGCACCCGCTTCGCCCAGCCCGCCATCCTGCTGGCGAGCCTCGCCGCCTGGCGGCGCGTCGCCCCCGACGGCGCGCGCGCCTTCGCCGGCCACTCGCTGGGGGAGCTGTCGGCACTCGCCGCCGCCGGCGCCGTGAGCCAGATCGACGCCGTCCGCCTCGCCGTGATCCGTGGCGAGGAGATGGCGCGTGCGGGTGAGCGCGGCGAGCCCGGCAGCATGCTCGCGCTGCTGAAGGGCACGCCGGAGGCCGCGACAGCGCTCGCGGGCGAGCACGGCCTGGCCCTCGCGAACGACAACGCGCCCGGCCAGCTCGTCGTCTCAGGGCCCCGCGCGGGCATCGACGCGGCCCGCCGCGGCGCGCGCGAGCACGGCCTGCGTGCGCTCGAGCTGAACGTCGCCGGCGCGTTCCACTCGCCGGCGATGGAGCCCGCCCGCGCCGCGTACGAGCGGGCGCTGACGGCGATCGACTGGCGCGCGCCGCGCTTCCCGGTCTACAGCGGCCTGACCGCCGAGCGCTTCACCGACCCCGTCCGCGAGCTCTCGCAGGCCGTCGTCGCCCCGGTCCGCTGGCGCGAGGTCATGGTCGCCCTGGTCGCCGCCGGCTGCGAGCGCTTCGTCGACGTCGGGCCCGGCGACGTGCTCGAGAAGCTCGTCGCCCGCAACCTGCCGCAGGAGGGCGAACGTGCTGCTGCCTGAGACGCTCCCCGAGCGCCGCCGCGACCCCGCGGCGACCGGCGGCGTCGCGCTGCTCGGGCTCGGCTCCGCGCTGCCCGAGCGCGTCGTCTCCAACGCCGAGATCTCGGCGTCGATCGGCGTCGACGAGCAGTGGATCGTCAAGCGCACCGGCATCCGCGAGCGGCGCTGGGCCCCGGCCGACGCGCATCTGCACGAGCTCGCCGCCCCGGCGGGGGCGGCCGCGCTCGCCGACGCCGGGCTGGAGGCGGCCGACCTCGACCTCGTCCTCGTGGCGACCTGCACCGCCGACCAGATCATCCCCAACACCGCGCCGCTGGTCGCCGAGGCGCTGGGCGCGGCGCACTGCGGCGCGATCGATCTCGGTGCCGCCTGCACCGGCTTCGTGTCCGGCCTGAGTCTTGCCGCCGCGACGATCGAGGCCGGCCGCGCACGGCACGTGCTGGTGATCGGCGCCGAGATCCTCTCGCGCCATCTCGATCCCGGTGACCGCAAGGTGGCCGCGATCTTCGGCGACGGCGCCGGGGCGGCCGTCCTGGGCGCCGCCGCCGGCTCGGCCGTCGGCCCCGTCGTGCTCGGGTCCGACGGGACGCTCGGCGGGATCCTGTACGCCGACCGCTCCGACGGCTACATCCGCATGGACGGCCCCGAGGTCTTCCGCCACGCCGTCGAACGCATGGCCGCCGCGTCG
>JADGPM010000004.1 GCA_017882425.1 Solirubrobacteraceae bacterium | reverse complement strand
GTGCGGCCGATCGCCATCACCTCGCCGACGCTCTTCATGTGCGTGGAGAGGACGGGGTTGGCGCCCCGGAACTTCTCGAACGCGAACCGGGGGCACTTGACGACGACGTAGTCGATCGTCGGCTCGAAGCTGGCGGGCGTGCTCATCGTGATGTCGTTCGGGATCTCCTCCAGCGTGTAGCCGACCGCCAGGCGCGCGGCGATCTTCGCGATCGGGAACCCGGTGGCCTTCGAGGCCAGCGCCGAGGAGCGTGAGACGCGCGGGTTCATCTCGATGACGAGGATCTCCTCGGTCTCCGGATTGACGGCGAACTGCACGTTCGAGCCGCCCGTCTCGACGCCCACCGCGCGGATCACGGTCATCGCCTGGTCGCGCAGCTGCTGGTAGAGGTCGTCCGTGAGCGTCTGCTGCGGGGCGACGGTGACGCTGTCGCCCGTGTGGACGCCCATCGGGTCGAGGTTCTCGATCGAGCAGACGATCACGCAGTTGTCGTTGCGATCGCGCATCACCTCGAGCTCGAACTCGCCCCAGCCGAGCACCGACTGGTCGAGCAGCACCTGGCCGATCGGCGAGGCGTCGAGGCCGCCGCGGACGATCTCGCGGAACTCCTCCTCGCTGCGCGCGATGCCCCCGCCGCGCCCGCCGAGCGTGAACGCGGGGCGCACGATCGCGGGCAGGCCGATGTCGGCGAGGTGCCCGAGCGCCTCCTCGAGCGACGTGGCGATCCCGCTGCGCGGCATCCGCAGGCCCGCCGCCTCCATGGTCTCGCGGAAGCGCTCGCGGTCCTCGGCACGGTCGATCGCCTCGTAGTCGGCGCCGATCAGCTCGACGCCGTACCGCGCGAGCGTCCCGTTCTCGGCGAGCGCCTTGGCGAGGTTCAGCGCCGTCTGGCCGCCGAGCGTCGGCAGCAGCGCGTCGGGGCGCTCCTTGGCGATGATCTGCGCGACGGGACCGGGCAGCAGCGGCTCGACGTAGGTCGCGTCGGCGAACTCCGGATCGGTCATGATCGTCGCCGGGTTGGAGTTCACGAGGACGATCTCGTAGCCCTCCTCGCGCAGGACCTTGCAGGCCTGCACGCCCGAGTAGTCGAACTCGGCCGCCTGCCCGATCACGATCGGGCCGGACCCGATGATCAGGATCTTCTTGAGGTCGTCGCGCCGCGGCATCAGCGCGCCCCCGCCCGGACCTGGTCCAGGAAGCGGTCGAAGAGATAGAGGCTGTCGTGCGGGCCGGGGCCGGCCTCGGGGTGGTACTGCACGGTGCCCCCCGGCACGTCGAGCAGCGTGAGACCCTCGACCGTACGGTCGTAGAGGTTGACGTGACTGAGCTCGGCGGCGCCGAAGTCGGTCTCCCAGCGGACCGGCTCGTCGCGCTCGACGCGCAGCCCCCCGTCCGGTGCGGCGACCGCGAAGCCGTGGTTCTGCGAGGTGATCTCGATCCTCCCGCTGCGCAGGTCCTTGACGGGGTGGTTGGCGCCGCGATGGCCGAACGGCAGCTTGAACGTCTCCAGGCCGAGCGCCCGGCAGAGCAGCTGGTGGCCCAGGCAGATGCCGAAGACCGGCCGCGTCCCCACGACCTCGCGCACGGTGTCGACGATGTAGCCCAGCGCCGCGGGGTCCCCCGGGCCGTTGGCCAGGAACACCGCGTCGGGGTCCGCGGCGAGCAGCTCCTCGGGGCTGACCGTGCAGGGGTGCAGGTCCAGTCGCGCGCCGCGCGCGGTCAGCTCGCGCACGATCGACAGCTTGATGCCGGTGTCGATCGCCGCGATCAGCGGGCCGTCGTTCGACGCGCCGTGGTGGGAGACGGCGTCGGGACTCACGACGCGGGCCAGGTCCGAGCCGGCCATCGGCGGCTCGGCGCGGACCTGCTCGAGCGCCTGCTCGCGGGCGACGGCGGCGTCGAAGAGCCCCCCGCGCATCGAGCCGGCGCTGCGGATGTGCCGCACGAGCGCGCGCGTGTCGACCTCGGTGATCGCCGGGATGCCGCAGTCGATCAGCCAGTCCAGCCACGCCCGCTCCGCCGTCGGCGCGTCCTCGCGGTTGACCGCCGAGCGCATCACGACGGCGCGCGCGTGGGCGCGATCGCTCTCCATCGCGGCCGTGCTGACGCCGTAGTTGCCGATGTGCGGGTAGGTGAAGGCGACGATCTGGCCCGCGAACGATGGGTCGGTGACCGACTCCTGGTAGCCGCTCATCCCGGTCGTGAAGACGACCTCGCCGGTCCCGGCGGCCTGCGCGCCGCACAGCTCGCCGTCGAAGCGCGCGCCGTCCTCGAGCAGCAGGTATCCCGGACGCTCGCTCACCTGATCAGCCCCTGGATCGTCTTGAACTGCGGCGTGCCGGCCGCGCCGACGAGCTCGAAGAGCGCCATCTCGACGCTCGAGAGCGTCGCGCCGGCGGCCTCGACGCGGTGCAGCCCCGCGACGCGGTTCTCCGCCGTCCGCGAGGCGGTCGCATCAGCGGCGACGTGCACCTGGACGCCGTCTGCGAGCAGGTCCAGCACCGTCTGGCTCACGCACACGTGCGCCTCGATGCCGCAGACGAGCGCCTGGTCGCGGCCCTGGAGGTCGAAGCCGGGGACGCGCGCGGCGGAGAAGACGCTCTTCTCCAGGCGCCGCTCGCCCTCGAGGCGCTCCAGCACCTCCGGGACGGTGTCGCCCAGGCCCCGCGGGTACTGCTCGGTGACGATCACCGGCACGCCGAGCGCGTGGGCGCCCTGGACGAGCACCGCCGTCTTGCGTGCGGTCTCCTCGAAGGTCGGCACCGCCTTGCGGAATGCCTCCTGGACGTCGATGACCACCAGCGCCGTGCGCGCCGGGTCGAGCGTCGTGCGGCTCATGCGCCGGCCCCCTCGGGCTCGGGCGCGGCGCTGACGGCGAAGCCGCGCTCGCGGTAGGCCACCGCGCCGGCGGCGATCGTGAGCAGGACGCGCCCGCGCAGCGTGCGGCCCGCGAAGGAGCAGTTCTCCGAGCGGCTCTCGTACCCGTCCTCGCCGACGACCCACTCGGCGGCCGGGTCGACGAGGCACAGGTTCGCGGGCTCCCCCGGGAGGATCCGCGGCGTCGGGAGATCGAGCAGCGCCGCGCCGGAGGTCATGCGCTCGACGAGCGTCGCGAGGTCCAGCACGCCCGGCAGGACGAGCTCGGTGTGCAGGACGGCGAACGAGGTCTCCAGGCCGGTCGTCCCCATCGGCGCCTGCTCGAAGGGAACCTCCTTCTCGTCACGGGCGTGCGGGGCGTGATCGGTCGCGACGCAGTCGATGATCCCCGAGCGCAGCCCGTCGATCAGCGCCTGGCGGTCGGTCTCGGTGCGCAGCGGCGGGTTCATCTTCATGCGCGTGTCGAGGCCGCGGACCGCCTCCTCGGTCAGGCACAGGTGGTGCGGGCTGGCCTCGGCGGTCACCTTCCAGCCGGCGGCCTTCGCGGCCGCGACGGCGTCGACCGATGCGACGCAGCTGAGGTGCTGCATGTGGACGCGGCCGTCCTCGTACCCGGCGATCTCGGCGTCGCGCGCGACCATCGAGGATTCGCTGATGCTCGGGATGCCGGCGACGCCGAGCAGCGCGCTGACGCGACCCTCGTGCATCGCCCCGCCGGCGGACAGCGCCGGGTCCTCCTCGTGCAGGGCGAGGACACCGCCGCACAGGCGCTGGTACTGCAGCGCCCGGCGCAGCATCCCGGCGCTGACGACCGGGCGGCCGTCGTCGGTGAAGCCGAGTGCTCCGCCGGCGCGCAGCTCGGCCATCTCGGTCAGCTCCAGCCCGCCGAGGCCCTTGGTGATCGCCGGCATGAAGCCGACGGGCACGCGCGCGTCGCGCGCGGCCGCGTCGCGCAGGGAGCGCAGCACCGAGGCCGAGTCGACGACCGGGTCGGTGTTCGGCATCGCCACGACGCAGCAGAACCCGCCGGCGGCCGCGGCGCGCGTGCCGGTCTCGAGGTCCTCCTTGTACTCCTGGCCGGGCGTGCGCAGGTGGACGTGCGGGTCGACGAACGCCGGGAAGAGGTTGCGACCACGCGCCTCCACGATCTCGGCGCCCGCGGGCGCCTCGATGCCGCCGGCCTCGCCGATCTGTGCGATCTCGCCGCCGCGGACGAGCACGTCGTGGCGGGCGTCGTGGCCGGCGCGCGGGTCGAGGACGCGCGCGTCGCGGATGAGCATGTCGGCGGCCGCGACGGGCGCGCGGACCAGCGGATCGATCCCGGGGGCGCTCATGCGGTCTGGGGCTCCGGTGCGGGCTCGCCGGTGCGGGCCGAGGCGAGCACCTCGTAGAGGACGGCCATCCGCACGACGACGCCGGCGGCGACCTGCTCGAGGATCAGGGACTGCGGCGAGTCGACGACGTCGCCGCTGAGCTCGACGCCGCGGTTCACGGGACCCGGATGCATCAGCAGCTGGCGCGGGCCGAGCCGGCGGCCGTCGATCTGGTAGACGGAGGCGTACTCGCGCAGCGAGGGCACGTAGGCCTCCTGCATGCGCTCGTGCTGCATCCGCAGGGCGTACACGACGTCCGCCTCGCGCAGGTCGTCGAGCGTCGTGCGGACCTCGACTCCGAACGCCTCCTGGACGTCACGGGGCATCAGCGTCGGCGGCCCGGCGAGCGTGACCTTCGCCCCCATCGCGCGGAAGGCGAGGATGTTCGAGCGCGCCACGCGCGAGTGCAGGACGTCGCCGACGATCCAGATGTTCGCCCCGCTGAGCGAGCCCAGCCGGCGCCGCAGCGTGTAGACGTCGAGCAGCGCCTGCGTGGGGTGCTCGTGCTTGCCGTCGCCGGCGTTGACGATCGCGGCGTCCGTCCAGCGCGGGAGCAGCGCCGGCGCGCCGGCCCAGGGACAGCGGATGACGATCGCGTCGGGGCGGTGGGCGCTGAGCGTCAGCACCGTGTCCTTCAGCGACTCGCCCTTCTCGACCGAGGAGCCGGAGGCCACGAAGCTCACGACGTCGGCGCTGAGGCGCTTGGCGGCGAGCTCGAACGAGCTGCGCGTGCGCGTGCTCGCCTCGTAGAAGAGGTTCAGGACCGTGCGCCCGCGCAGCGCCGGGACCTTCTTGATGTCGCGCTCCTGGGCCTCGGCGAACGAGGCGGCGCGGTCGCAGATGCGCTCGATGGCGTGGCGGTCGAGGTCCTCGATGGACAGGAGGTGGTTCATGCGGAGGCACCGGCCCCTGCGACGTCGCCGACGGCGGGCCCGATCGTGACCTCGTCCACCCCGTCGATCTCCGACACCCGCACGTTGACCCGCTCGGCGCGAGCGGTCGGCAGGTTCTTGCCGACGTAGTCGGGGCGGATCGGCAGTTCGCGGTGCCCGCGATCGGCGAGCACGGCGAGCTGGACCTTCGCCGGGCGCCCGTAGGCGAACAGCGCCTCGATCGCCGCGCGCACGGTGCGGCCGGTGTAGAGGACGTCGTCGACGATCACCACGGTCGCGCCGTCGACCGCGAAGTCGATCGTCGTCGCATGCACGAGCGGCGTGTCGGTGCGCTGTGCGAGGTCGTCCCGGTAGAAGCTGATGTCGACGAAGCCCAGCGGCACCTCGGCCTCGAGCAGGTCGCAGAGCAGGACGTGCAGGCGCTGCGCGAGCACCGCTCCGCGACGATGGATGCCGATCACGGCGAGTCCGTCGGGGCCTTCGTGGCGTTCCACGATCTCATGCGCGATCCGCACGAGGGTCCGTCGCATCTCGTCGCCGTCGAGGACGACCTTGTTCTCACTCAATGTGCCCTTCCTGGCCTCTCGGGACCGGGTTAAAGGGGGAAACGGAGCTACGCGCTCTCTACAGGTGGCACGCTAGCACGCCGCTCCCACGGCACGAGCGCCGGCGGCCCCTTCTCGCGGACGGGGATCTCGATCGCCTCGAAGTCCCGCGGCACGACCACGCGATCGAACACCGCCTCGGCTTCCTCGCGGATCTCGTGCGCGGCGTGGCGTGTCGAGACGTGCGTCAGCGCCAGCAGGCCGACGTCCGCCTCGCGCGCGATCTCGGCCGCCTGGCGGGCGGTGCTGTGGCCGGTCTCGGCGGCGCGCGCCGCCTCGGCCTCGGTGAACGTGGCCTCGTGGACGAGGAGGTCCGCGCCGTAGGCGGCGGCGCGCACCATGTCGCACGGCGACGTGTCGCCGGAGAACACGATGCGGCGGCCCGGCCGGGCCGGGCCGATCACCTGCTCGGGCGCGACGCCGCCGACGGTCTCCCCCGCCTGCAGGCGCCCGAAGTCCGGGCCGAACGACACCCCGAGCGAGCGCGCAAGCGCGTCGTCGAACCGCCCCGGCCGCTCGTCCTCGACGAGCGCGTAGCCCAGCGCGGGGCCGCGATGGCGCACGTTGAACGCCTGGACCTCGTAGTCATCGAACTCGATCGCATCGCCGGCGACGAGCTCGCTGACCGTGAACGGGTAGCCCAGGCGGCCGTAGACGGCGCCCCGCAGCAGCTCGAGCAGCCGCTGGGTCCCCGGCGGGCCGAAGACGTCCAGCGGTGCCGAGCGGTCGCGCAGATCGAAGCTCTTGAGCATCCCCGGGAGGCCGAGCCAGTGATCGGCGTGCAGGTGCGTGAGGAAGACGGCGTCCAGATCCGGGAGACCGGCGCTGCGGATCAGCTGGCGCTGCGTGCCCTCGCCGCAGTCGAACAACAGGCGGTCTCCGCCCCGCCGGACGAGCGCAGCCGGGAGCGCGCGCCGCGCTGAGGGCACCGAGCCGCCGGTTCCCGCGAAGAAGACGTCGAGGTCCATCCGCGGGCGAGCGTACCGCCGCGACGTGGCGATACGCTGGTCAGCGGTCGCAGCGCGCGACCGCACGCGCCCGTAGCTCAGTGGATAGAGCGCTCGCCTCCGGAGCGAGAGGTCGCAGGTTCGAATCCTGCCGGGCGCGTCCTCGAAAGCCCCGCTCAGGCGGGGCTTCTTCGTTCCTACGCCGCGAGTGTGTCCACCGGCTGACCGGACACTTCGGCGCCACTTGCCACTACGTGCCACTTCCCGCCGGGCAGCGGCCTGCCTTCGACCAGTGCGCGCAGCCGGTCCCGCGCCCGTCGTCCAGGTCGTCCATGACGTGCGTGTAGATGCGCTGCGTGACCGCGAGGTCGCGGTGTCCCACGTCCCGCGCGATGCCTGCCGCGTCGTCGCCGATCGCGACGCGCAGGCTGATGTAGGTGTGCCTCAGCCCGTGCTGCGTGAGGCTCTTGCCGCGCCCTTCGCCGTTCGGGATCGGGACGCGGCCGGCCTTGACCAGCTCGACGTTGGCCGCGTCGATCGCCGGGCGCAGGACCCGGCTCAGCGTGGGGCGCTGTCACAGCCCAGGAGCCGCGCGCCAGATGGGCCGTCGTCCCGACAAGGGCGAAGTCCATGGACGCACCGGTCCGCCCCGCCTGTCCGCTTCCCGACGTATTCGCCGAACTCGAGTCGGGGGCGCTGGAGTCGGGGGCGCTGGAGCCGGCCATCTCGTAGACAACCGGTACGCCCAGCCCGTTCTCGAACTGGCGGTAGATGCACAGATGGCCCGGAGCGGCCTCCGGCATGGGCCTTGCCGGATTGGATTAAGCCGACCGTACCGCCTGCAGGAGCCACCCGCTACGCGGCGATGCCATCCCCAACTCCACCCCGGGGCGGCCGTTCGTCCTCTCGCAAACCTGGTCCCGGAAGCGATGCAAAGGTCCAACAGGGCGCCGCCCCCGGGACCAGTCGATCAAACACGAACGTCCACGGTTCTACATCCGGGGTATCTACCTAGCCGCGGCGGGTACCCCCGCCGCCCGGGAAGTGGCAAGTGGCGCAACCGTAGCCGTCCGCGCCCCGGGGGATTGGTGGCGATTCCTCACCCGTGTCGATCACGTCGCGTTCGTGCGAGAGCGACCTGACCACACGGTCAGAAACATCGTGCCCCCGCGGGTGTCATCAGCGTGTGGGCGTCGCCTCGTCGAAGTTCAACCCCCCGGGCGGGGCGGCGCCCCCTCTCAGCCTGTAGCGTCGGGCCCCCGCGGTCCGGCGCAACCCCGCCCAAGGAGTCCCATGCTCAAGGAGTTCCGTGCGTTCCTGATGCGCGGCAACATCGTCGAACTGGCGATCGCCGTCGTGATCGGCATCGCGTTCAGCGCGCTCGTCACGTCGCTGGTCGCCAACATCATCACGCCGATCATCGCCGCCATCATCGGCAAGCCGGACTTCTCGAACCTCACCTTCACGATCAACGGCTCGGTCT
This sequence comes from Solirubrobacteraceae bacterium, assembly GCA_017882425.1. Classification (GTDB taxonomy): domain Bacteria; phylum Actinomycetota; class Thermoleophilia; order Solirubrobacterales; family Solirubrobacteraceae; genus F1-60-MAGs163. The sequence continues at coordinate 1,499 of JADGPM010000004.1, read as the reverse complement.
TCCACTACGGCTCGTTCCTCAACGCGCTCATCGCGTTCGTATCGATCGCCGCGTCGGTCTTCTTCTTCGTCGTCAAGCCGCTCGACGCCCTCCAGAAGGCGCGCGGCATCGAGCCGCCCGCGGACGGCCGCAGCGAGGAGGCCACGCTGCTCGAGGAGATCCGCGACGAGCTCAGGGCACGCGGCGGGACGGTCTGACCATGGGCAGCATCGAGACGACCGCGGGGCCCGTCGACGCAGGCGCGCTCGGGCGCACCCTCTGCCACGAGCACCTGCTGACCTCCTCGGAGTCGATCCGGGCGCAGTACCCACACCTCTACGACACCGAGCGCGAGTTCGAGAAGGCCGTCGAGCAGGTGCGCGCCGCGATGGCCCACGGCGTCGGCACGATCGTCGACCCCGCGTGCATGGACCTCGCGCGCGACGCGCGGCTCGCCATGCGGGTCGCCGAGGCGACCGGCTGCCGGATCGTCATGGCGACGGGCATCTACGGCCAGCACTACACGTTCATCCCCCAGCACTTCCAGACGCGCGACGAGGACTACCTCGCCGACGCCTTCGTGCACGACATCGAGGTCGGGATCCAGGGCACCGCGGTGAAGGCCGCGTTCCTGAAGACCGCGGCCGACGAGCCGGGGATCACCCCGGACATCGAGAAGGTCCACCGGGCCGCGGCCCGGGCGAGCCTGCGCACCGGCCGGCCGATCATGGCCCACTCGCGGCCCGCGAGCCGCACGGGGACCGAGCAGGTGCGGATCTTCCTCGAGGAGGGCGTCGCGCCGGAGAAGATCATGATCGCCCACACGGGCGACACGGACGATCTCGACCACATCGAGGAACTGCTGGCCCTCGGGGTCTACATCGGGATGGACCGCTACGGCACGGCGATCTTCCTGCCCGACGAGACGCGCAACGCCGTCGTCGCCGAGCTCTGTGCCCGCGGCCATGCGGGGCGCATGGTGCTCTCCCAGGACGCCTGCGCGACGATCGACTGGTTCCCGGACGAACTTCGTGCCCAGCTCGCGCCGAAGTGGAACTTCACGCTGATCTTCGAGGAGATCCTCCCCCAGCTGCGCGAGCTGGGCGTCAGCGACGCCGACATCGACACGATGCTGGACGTCGTGCCGGCGGCCTGGCTGGCGGGCTGAGGCCCGCCGGCCGGACCCGGCACGTCACGGGGCTAGCGGGCCGGGATCTGCTCGTTCTGGCTCAGGAGCCGCCACGAGGACGAGATCGGATCCAGGAAGTCGGGCGGCGAGCGGTATGCGAGCCGGTCGTCGTAGTTGTAGTCCTTGATGTAGCCGTTCGTGATCGACGATCCGCCCTGGCCGACCGGGCCGCGATACTTCTGCGCGATGACGCCCGCGACCGAGAGCGTGCCGAGCGGGCCGCCGCAGAAGTAGTTGTCGACCGTGAACGAGTGCTGCAGCGAGAGGATCGCCGCCTCGACGGAGACGTTGTTGAGCGTGCCCGCGTTGTTCGTGCACGAGTTGGTCCCCG
>JADGPM010000303.1 GCA_017882425.1 Solirubrobacteraceae bacterium | reverse complement strand
CGACCTAGGCCGCGGCCGGCACGAACCGGCGCCGCAGCCGGGCGCCGAGCACGCCGAGCGCCGTCGAGATCACCGCGATGATCACGACGAGGACGATCGCCGGGTGGGGCAGCGTCGCCTCGGACGGCCCGCCGATGAGCTCCCAGACGACGAGGATCGAGCCCGAGAACAGGACGCCGCCGAAGAGCCCGCGCAGCGCCCCGCCGCGGAGCGTGTCGTGCTCCATCCCTGACCCGATGCCGCCGAGGATCATCACCGTCGTGTAGATCAGGTAGCCGCCCTTCGTGCTGGCGAGCAGCCAGCCGCCGATCGCACCGGTGAGCACCGGGCCGACGATCGGGATCAGGATCTGCAGCGCGCGCGGCCGGTCAGCCAGGAGGTGTGGAGGCCACATGCGCCGACACTACCCCGCGCCGGGGCGTGCCGTGGTACGGATTCCCTGATGCAGCGCGGCGGGCTCGACGAGACGCGGGGACAGGTGATCGCACGCCGTGCGAAGACCGTGCCGCCGATCGTCCTCGGCCTGATCCTCGTCACCGTCCTCTTCCCGCCCGCACTGGTCGTCGCGCTGCTCGTCGACCTCGGACGCTGGGTCGTGCGCCACCGGCCGTGGATGGCGGTGCGGCTGCTCTGCTTCCTGTGGGCCTACCTCGCCGCCGAGACGATCGGCCTGCTCGCGCTGCTCGGGATCTGGCTCGCGTCGGGGTGCGGCGCGCGCGCGGCGTGGCTCGCGGAGCGCACCTGGCGCTTCCAGCAGCTGTGGGCGGGCGCGCTGTTCGCCGTCGCGCGCGCGCTGTTCGGGCTGCGCGTCGAGGCCAGCGGGGACGAGGTGGTGCGCCCGGGCCCCGTCATCGTGCTGATCCGCCACGCGAGCATCGTCGACAATCTGCTGCCGTCGGTCCTCGTCGCGCGCGCCCACCGCCTGCACCTGCGCTACGTCCTCAAGCGCGACCTGCTGTCCGATCCGTGCCTGGACGTCGCCGGCCGGCGGCTGCCGAACTACTTCGTGCGGCGCGGCAGCGGCGAGGAGGTCGAGCGACGCAACATCCGGCGGCTCGCCGAGGGGCTGGGCCCCGAGGACGGCGTGCTGCTCTACCCGGAGGGGACGCGCTTCACGCCCGAACGCCGCCGGCAGGCGATCGAGCGCCTCGAGGCGAGCGACCCGGCGCTCGCCGCGCGCGCCGAGCGGATCCACCACCTGCTCGCCCCGCGGGTCGGCGGGTTCCTGGCGGTCCTCGACGGCGCGCCGCAGGCCGACGTCGTCGTCCTCGCCCACCAGGGCTTCGACGGGCTGCGACTGATCAGCGACATCTGGGGCGGGGCGATCGTCGGGCGCACGATCCGCGTGCGGTTCACGCGGACGGCGCGCGCGGCGATCCCGGGCGATCGGGCGGAGCGGGTCGCCTGGCTCTTCGACGCCTGGGCCGATGCGGACGCGTGGGTCGGCGAGCAGATCGCCGGGGCCGCGGCGCCCGTACCCGTGTCGGCATGAGCAACGCCTCGATCCTGCTGCTGAACCTCGGCGTCGTCTTCGTCATGACGACGGCGCTGTGGGGCGTCAGCGTCGCGCTGAAGGACACCTCGATCGTCGACATCTTCTGGGGCTCGGGCTTCGTCGTGATCGCGTGGGTGACGTTCGCGGTCGCCGACGGGGCGCCGGCCCGCAAGCTGCTGCTGGCCGGCCTGACGACGCTCTGGGGCCTGCGGCTGACGATCCACCTCGCGCGGCGCAACCTCGGCAAGGGCGAGGACTTCCGCTACGCCGCGATGCGCCGGCGCCATGGCGAGCGCTGGCCGCTGCGCAGCCTGTGGGCGGTCTTCTGGGGCCAGGGCGTCCTCATGTGGATCGTCTCCCTCCCCGTCCAGGCCGGCCAGTTCGATGCGACTCCGGCCCACCTGACGTGGTTCGACGGGCTCGGCGTCGCGATCTTCGCCGTCGGGTTCTTCTTCGAGACGGTCGGCGACCTGCAGCTCGAGCGCTTCAAGGCCGACCCGGCCAGCAGGGGCCAGGTCATGGACCGCGGGCTGTGGCGCTACACGCGCCATCCGAACTACTTCGGCGACTTCGCGGTCTGGTGGGGCCTCTACGACATCGCGCTCGCCACCGGCAGCGCCTGGTGGACGGTCATCGGCCCGCTCGTGATGAGCATCCTGCTGATCCGCGTCAGCGGCGCCGGCCTGCTGGAGCAGTCGATCGGCAAGCGCCGGCCGGGGTATGAGGCGTACGTGCGGCGCACGAGCGGGTTCCTGCCGCTGCCGCCGAGGCGCTGACGTCGCGCCGGCCCGGCCGGGCCGCCGAACGTCCGCCTACGCCGGCTCGACGTCGGCCAGCGCCCGGCAGGCCATGACGCCTCGCGCCCGTTCGCCGCCACCGGCGCTGACGGCGCTGAACCCCTGCTCGAGCTCGTCCTCGGTCAGCGAACGGCGCCAGCCGTAGCTGTCGCGTACGACGACGCGTGGAGCATCGGTTGCCAGCACCAGCACTGTGCGGCCACCGCTTGCCCAGACCTGTCCACTCTCGACCATCCCGACGCTCCTGTGCTCGACGCTCGGGACCGACCCTACGGGGCTGGATTACGGCGAGCTAACGATGTCGTGGGATCGTCGGTAGGTTCGCCACATGACGAGCTTCGAGACGGTGCGGGTCGCTGCGCTCCAGGCCACGCCGGTGATCCTCGATGCCGAGGCGACCATCGAGAAGGCCGAGCGCCTGCTCCACGGTGCCGCCGATGCGGGGGCGCGGCTCGCGGTGCTCCCGGAGTGCTTCGTGTCGCTCTACCCCTCCGGCTCGTGGGCAGGCGCGACCAACCCGTGGGCCGGCGCGCACGACGCCCTGTGGGAGCGTCTGTGGGCGAGCAGCGTCGACGTGCCCGGCCCGCTGACCGACCGGCTCGTCGCGGTCTGCCGCGAACGCGACCTGCACTGCGCCATCGGCGTCAACGAGCGCGAGTCGGCCCGCCCCGGGACGCTGTGGAACACGCTCGTCCACCTCGGGCCGACGGGGGTTCTGGGCAAGCACCGCAAGCTCATGCCGACGGTGCACGAGCGGCTGTTCCACGCGATCGGCGCCGGCGACGACCTCGGCGTGATCGACACTCCGGTCGCGCGCATCGGCGGCCTCATCTGCTGGGAGAACTTCATGCCGCTCGCGCGCTACGCCGTCTACCGCGGCGGCCCGCAGATCTACGTCGCGCCGACCGCGGACGACTCCGAGCGCTGGCTGAACTCGATGCGCCACATCGCCTACGAGTCCGGCGCGTTCGTCGTCTCGGTTCCGCAGTACATCCCGGCCGCCGCGTTCCCCGCCGACTTCCCGCTGCCCCTGCCGCAGGGCAAGGAGGTCCTCGGCAGCGGCGGCGCGGCGATCATCGAGCCGACCGCCGGCGAGGTCGTCGCCGGGCCGCTGTACGGCGAGGAGGGCATGGTCCTGTGGGACTGCGACCTGTCGGCGGCGCTGACGGCCAAGCGCACGTTCGACGTCACCGGCCACTACGGTCGCGAGGACGTGCTCGTCCCGCTGCTCGCTCGTTCCTACTCGTAGAGCGTCAGCGCGGCGAGGATCACGTACGTCCCGGTCAGCGCCCAGCCCTCGAACGCCGCCGCCTCGCCGTCGCCGGTGATCTGCCAGACCGCGAGCGAGGTGAGCAGCAGCGCACCGATGTAGACCGGCTGGATCGCGAAGGTCAGGTGCGTCTCGAACAGCTGGGAGATCAGGACCAGCGCGGGAAACAGGAACGCGGCGATCTGCGCGACGGAGTTCTTGACGACCGAGATCGCGAGGTCGCTCTTGCCCTTGCGCGCCAGGACGAAGGCGGTGACGTTCTCGACTGCGTTGCCCGCGATCGCGACGATCACCAGCCCGGCGAACGCCGGGCTGACGCCGAGCTGGTCGATCGCCGGGCCGAGCGCGTCGATGAACCACTCCGAGACGAGCGCCGCCGCGACGCCCGCGACCGCGAGCAGCGTGAGCGTGAATGCCAGCGGCACGCCGGCGTGCCCGGCTCCCTCGGCGGCCTGTGGCGGTGCGCCGGAGCGGGCGAACGGGACGACCCAGGCGGCGTAGACGAGCAGCAGCACGATCGCTGCGATGACGGAGATCGACTGGATGTGGCGGCTCGCGTGGTCGTCGGACGCCAGCGAGATGCCGACGATCACGATGATGAAGCTCGTCACGAGCAACAGCGTCGAGGTGTCCTTCGGCAGCCGTTTGCCGAAGCGCATGCAGCCGTCCTGCTCGCGCCGCGCGCCGAGCACGATCGTCAGCCCCAGCACGAGCAGGGCGTTGGCGAAGATCGAGCCGAGGATCGAGGTCTGCGCCACCACGATCTCGCCCTTCTGCAGCGCGAAGATCACGACGAAGAGCTCCGGCAGGTTGCCGAGCGTCGACTGCAGCAGGCCGGTGACCCCGGGCGACAGCCGCGTGCCGAGCTCCTCGGTGCCGAACGAGACGAGCCACGCGACACCGGCCAGCGCCACGGCCGCGATGGCGAACGTCGCCACGTCGCCGACGCCGGAGTAGTGGGCGATGCCGGCCGCGACGACGAGCACGGCGACGGCGAGCATCAGCACGCGCTGGCGGGGCGTGAGAGCGGACATGCGCGCAGGCTACGCAACGCGTCCAGGGACCGTAGATCTCCCTGATTTCGGCTCCTGCGGGGTCGAGTAGCGTGCCGCTCTCATGAGCCGGCTTGAGGAAGTCCACATCCACGCGATGCCGCCTGAGCGCTTCGAGGAGGTGCTCGAAGCGCCGCAGTGGCAGATGCTCGACGAGGCCAACCGGGTCGCCCGCGACATGTTCCTGGGGCGGACCGTCTGGAACGTCAACTCGACCGCGGTCGGCGGCGGTGTCGCCGAGATGCTGCAGTCGCTGCTCGCCTACGCGCGCGGGGCGGGCGTCGAGACGCGCTGGCTGGTGATCGAGGGCGAGCCCGAGTTCTTCGCGCTCACCAAGCGCCTGCACCATCATCTGCACGGCAGCAGCGGCGACGGCGGCCCCCTCGGCACCGCCGAGCACGAGCTCTATGAGCGGGTGACGAACGCCAACGCGGACGCGATGCGCGAGCTCGTGCGTCCGGGCGACATCGTGCTGCTGCACGACCCGCAGACGGCGGGCATGGCCCGCGGCCTCGAGGGCACCGGCGCCCACCTGCTGTGGCGCTCGCACATCGGGCTGGACACCCCGAACGCGGCGGTCCGCGCGGCCTGGGAGTTCCTGCTGCCGTACGTCACCCGGGCGGAGGCGTTCATCTTCACGCGGCGCGTCTACGTGCCGCCGCAGCTCGCGGACGCCGACGTCTCGATCATCCCGCCGTCGATCGACGTCTTCTCGCAGAAGAATCAGGCGATGACCGAGGCGCAGGTCCTGTCGATCCTGATGACCACCGGGATCCTCGAGGGAACCCCTCCCGGCGAGCCGACGTACACCCACCACGACGGGCGCAGCGACCACGTCCGCCGCCGGGCGGTGATGGATGAGGAGGTGCGCCTGACCGCCGAGGACCCGCTCGTGGTCCAGGTGTCGCGCTGGGATCCGCTGAAAGATCCGGTTGGCGTGATGCGGGGCTTCGCCGACCACGTCGCGCCGCTCGACCCGCGTGCCCGCCTGTTGCTCGCCGGCCCTTCGCCGGAGGGCGTTACGGACGACCCCGAGGGCGCGCTCGTCCTGGAGCAGGTCCGCGCGGCGCGGCTCGCCCTGCCGGGGGACATCCGCGCCCGGGTGCACCTCGCGAGCCTGCCGATGAACGATCGCAGCGAGAACGCCGCGATCGTGAACGCCGTGCAGCGCCACGCCACGGTGATCGTGCAGAAGAGCCTCGCCGAGGGCTTCGGGCTGACGGTCGCCGAGGCGATGTGGAAGCGCCGCGCCGTCGTCGCCCCGCGCCTCGGCGGGATCGACGACCAGATCCAGGACGGCGTCAACGGCGTCCTCCTCGACGACCCGTCCGACCTCGCGGCGTTCGGCGCCGCGGTCGTCGGCCTGCTCGAGGATCCCCGGCGTGCCGCGCTGATCGGCGACGCCGCGCACGAGCGGGTGCGCTCACAGTTCCTCGGCAGCCGGCACCTGATCCAGTACCTCGCCCTGTTCGGCCGCCTCGTGCGGAGCGACGGGCACCATCACTGACGGAAGGTGACGTCGCGCCGGCGTCGAACGCCGGTTGACGGATGACCAGTCTCCCCGTCCAGCCGCCCCCGGGGTCCCCGCCGCGCGTGCCGCGCACGCCGTTCGACGACTTCCCCTCGACGCGCTCGGTCCTGCGCGTCGTGTTCGTGGTCCTCGCCGTGATCCTCGTGGTCGCGGTCGTCCGCATCCTGTGGCAGCCGCTGAGCTGGATCGTGATCGCCTCGTTCCTGGCGGTCGCGCTGTCCGGGCCCGTGAATCTCCTGCACCGGCACATGCGGCGCGGCGCGGCGATCGCGGTCGTGTACCTGTCGCTGCTGCTGATCCCGATCGGGGTCGCCGCGGCGATCCTGCCGCCGCTGATCTCCCAGGGCGTGGAGTTCGTCAACAACCTGCCGAAGTACTCGACCGACCTGCGAAACCAGGTCGAGAAGAACCCCAAGCTCGCGAAGATCAACAGGAAGTTCGGCATCACCGACCAGCTCACCAAGCTGGCCTCCGACGCGCCGAGCAAGATCGGCGAGGCCGCGACCGTCGTGCGGGACCTCGGCGGCGCGATCATCAGCTCGATCTTCGCCGGCTTCACGATCTTCGTCCTGAGCATCTTCATGGTCGCGCGTGGGCGCGACTGGATCGAGGGCCTGCTGCGATTGCGCGGCGGCCGCCAGGCCGAGGCGGCCGCCGTCGCGCTGGAGCGGATCGGCAACGCCGTGGGCAACTACATCGCCGGCGCCGTCGTGCAGGCGACCCTCGCCGCGGTCGCGGCATTCATCGTCCTGACCGCGCTGGGCGTGCCGTTCGCGGGCGCGCTCGCCGTCTTCGTCGGGCTCTTCGATCTGCTGCCGCTCGTCGGCGCGACGATCGCCGCCGTCTTCGTCGGCATCGTGACGGTCTTCAACGACTTCCCCGCGGACACGATCATCTGGGCGATCTTCGCGATCGCCTACCAGCAGTTCGAGAACTACGTGATCCAGCCGCAGATCCAGAAGCGCGCCGTCGAGCTGGAGCCGTTCATCGTGCTCGTCTCGGTGCTCTTCGGGGCGGAGCTCTTCGGTGTGATCGGCGCGATCCTGGCGATCCCGTTCGCCGCCTCGGTGCAGATCGCGGTGCAGGAGTGGTGGCGTTTCCGCACCGCCGAGGACCTCGTCGTCGTGCACGAGGAGCGCCACGAGCATCCGCCTGATCCACCGCCCGCCGACGCGGACCCCGCGCCCGCCTGAGACGCCCTCAGCTCGGCAGGACGCGGACCTTCGCCGTCATGCCGGGGTGGATCAGGCACTCGTAGAGGAACGTCCCCGGCTTCGTGAAGCGCACGACCTGATGGTCGTCATACGGCGTGAGCGGATCGTTGTCGAACGCGCCGGTGTTCAGGAACCCGTTTCCGTGATTCCTCCCGTCGTAGGCGGGGAAGGCGTTCTCGGGGTCCGAGGGCAGGAACAGCTCGGGGTTCAGGACGAACACCCTCGTGCCGTCCGGGTCGCGCCGGCGCTGGATGATCTGGTCGGAGATGCGCCGGCGGTAGGCGGCGGGGCCGAACGCGACGTTGTGGCTCTCCTTGACGGCCTTGAGCACGAAGTCGACCGAGCCGCCCTGCCTGACGGTCGTCACCGCCGGGAAGAAGCGCAGCAGCGAGACGTCGCCCTCCTCCCAGCCCGCGTAGACGGTGTTCTTCGGCGGGGTGATCCTGAGGATCCGGTGCACGGTCGCGAACGTCTTCTTCGCGTAGGCCTGCTGGTCGGCCTGCGTCGGCCCGCGCTCGAGCGGCGCCCCCTTGCCGATGACGTTCACGGTCATGTGCATCGTCGGGTGGACGATGCACAGGACAAGGAACGTCCCGGGCTTGACGAACTTCACCTGGTAGGGCTTCGTGTGCCCGTTCGCCGCCGGCAGCCCGGAGTTGCGCGGCTGCGAGCCGTCGTACGGCGCGGCGCCGTCGCGCAGGGCGCCGTCGAGCGGGACGTACTGCTCGGGGGTGCCGTCCCACCAGAACGGCCTGCCCGCGGCGTCGGTGAAGCCGGTGAACGGCCTGTCGAAGTTCACCCAGCCGAACAGGGGCCGCACGCCCGTCGTCGTCGGGATCGTGACCATGTGGTAGCGGCCGGTGAACACCCACCTGATCGAGTCGCCGGTGTGGACCTCGATGCGG
>JADGPM010000302.1 GCA_017882425.1 Solirubrobacteraceae bacterium | reverse complement strand
CGTCTCCAGCGTCGCCTGCGCACACGTCTCCCAGCGGAAGGCCGGCAGCCGCGCGCGGCCGGCGGCGACGAGCCGCTCGCGCAGCGCGGGGTCGCGCAGGACGCTCCCGATGCCCGCGGCGATCGCGTCGGACGACAGCGGGTCGACGAGCACCGCGGCGTCGCCGACGACCTCCGGGAGCGCGGAGGCGTCGGCGCAGACGACCGGCACGTCGTGCGCCATCGCCTCCAGCAGCGGCAGGCCGAAGCCCTCGTTGATCGAGGGGAATGCGAAGCAGTCCGCCAGCGCGTAGAGGCCCTCGAGGTCGGTGTCCTCGACGAAGCCCGGGAAGACGACGCCGTCGGCGGTGCCGAGGCCCGCGGCGATCGTGCGCAGCTCCTCCTCGTACGGTGTCGGCGCGCCGGGCAGGACGAGCTGCGCGTCGGGCACCTCGCGGCGCACGCTCGCCATCGCCTCCACGAGCCGCGCAAGGTTCTTGTGGGCCTTCTTCGCGGCGACGTTCAGCACGAGCGGGCCGTCGCCGAGGCCCAGGCGCTCGCGCAGCTCGGGCGCCGGGGTGGGCTGCGCGCGGGTGCTGCCCTCGTAGCCCAGCGGGATGACGTCGATCCGCTCGCGCCGCACCCCGAGATGCTCGACGATCGCGTCGGCGCCGGACTGCGTCAGCGCGATGACGCGGTCCGCGCGGCGCGCGACCGGGGGGACGAGCGCGCGCCACAGCCGCACGGTGTGGCCGCCGCCGTCGCGCAGATCGGGGACGACGATCCAGGTCACGTCGGCGAGCAGGACGACGTTCGCCGCTCGCGTCTTCAGCGGCGCCGTCAGGGCGACGCTCAGCAGCGCGTCGAAGCGCCGCGAGGCGAGCGCGCCGAGCGCGGTCAGCTCGGAGATCGCCTTCAGCCCCGGGCGCCCGAACAGCGACGGCGCCAGCAGCTCGACCTCGGACGCCCATGGCTCGGCGGCGAGCAGGTCGCGCCCACGAGGGTTGCAGACGACGGTCACGCGTGCCCCGCCGGACTGGCGCGCCAGCTGGGGGACGATCTCGCGCACGTAGGTCTCGAGCCCGCCCATGCCGGGCTCGAGGAAGATCGCGTTGACGCCGATCCGGCGCAGCGCGCTCACTTGCGCGCCCGGAACTCCGCCCGGATGTTCATCGACGGGAACGTGAAGGCGAGGTACTGCTCGTAGACGTAGGGCCAGCGGTTGGCGACCCAGGACATCCCCGTGACGCGCCAGGCGAGCCACAGGTCGAGCGTCACGTGCACGACGTCGAAGCGCACGTCGGTGTAGTGCGCGAACCCGGGCTCGGCGAGCGAGCGGATCGCGACCGTCGCGAAGTAGTGGCGGTGCGTCGGGTCGCCGTAGGCGAGCACCGACGAGTAGTGCGGGGTGCGCAGCTGGATGCTCGCGCCCGGGCGCGCGATGCGGTGCAGCTCCTCCATCACGCGGATCGGGTCGACGACGTGCTCGATCACGTCCTGCATGAGGATCTGGTCGAACGCGTCGTCCTCGATCGGATAGGGGAAGACGTCGAGGTCGTGGACGATGTCGGCGTCGGTGTCCGCGGCGATGTCGACGCCGACCGCCCCCGGGTACTTCTTCGACCCGCAGCCGACGTCGAGCACGCGGCCCGGGCCGGTGGGCACGAGGTCGAACTGCGAGGGGTCGGTGATGCGCTTCCAGCGCGCGCGAAGCTGCTGCACGGGCGGGACGGTAGCGGCGCGAGCGGCTGCGGGGCGCTCGCGAGCGCCTATTCGAGCGCGCGCCGCTGGCTGTCCGCGGTGCCCGCGGCGCACGCCTCCCAGGAGAAGCGCGCGGCCTGCTCGCGCCCGCGCCGCGCGAGGTCGGCGCGCAGCGCGTCGTCCTCCAGGAGCCGCCGCGTGGCATCGGCGATCGCGTCGACCGACTCGGGGTCGAACAGCAGCGCGGCGTCTCCGGCGACCTCCGGCAGCGCCGAGACGTTCGAGGTCGCGACCGGCACGCCGCGCACCATCGCCTCGAGCACGGGCAGGCCGAAGCCCTCGGCCATCGATGGGAACACGAGGCAGCGCGCGGCGGCGTAGAGGCCCTCGAGGTCGGCATCGGAGACCCAGCCGCAGAGCCGCACACGGTCCTGCGCGCCGGCGCGCCGCGCCGCCTCGTGCAGCTCGCCTTCGAACGCGCTCGGGTACCCGGGCAGGACGAGCGTCGCGCCGTCGATGCGGCCGACCGCCTCGATCAGCCGGATGAGGTTCTTGTGGGGGCGCCGCGCGGAGACGCTCAGCACGAGCGGGCCCTCGCCGAGGTCCAGGCGCGCGCGCAGGTCGGCCTCCGCCGTGGGCTCGGCCGCCACGCGATGGCCCGGCCCCTCGGGCACGACGTCGATCTTCGCCGCCGGCACGCCGAGCAGCTGCACGAGGTCCTCGCCGGTCGCCTGCGAGGGCACGACGATGCGCCGCGCGCGCCGCGCCGTCGCCGGGATCAGCGCCTGGACCCCGCGCGCGAGCAGCGCCGTCTGCGTCTGCGGGAAGCGCGCGTAGATGACGTCGTGGATCGTGACGAGCGTGCGCGGCCCCGGCGCGAGCGGGGCGATGTTGCCGAGCGCGTGCAGCAGGTCGACCCGCGCGCGCCGCGCGGCGCCGGCGACGAGCGTCTGCTCGGCGGCCGTGCGGCGGATCCGCGTGCGCGACGAGACCGGCAGCGCCACGAGCCCGATGTCCGCGTGCCACGGCGCCTCGCGCCACTCGGCGGCCAGCTCGCGCCCGGCGAACACGGTGAAGCGGGCCTGCGGGAAGGCCGCGGGCAGCAACGGCACGAGCGCCCGGGCGTAGGTCTCCATCCCGCCGGTCTCGCCGGGGGCCAGGTACAGCAGGTCGAGGCCCACGTGCGGCACGGCGGCAGCGTAGCCGCCG
>JADGPM010000301.1 GCA_017882425.1 Solirubrobacteraceae bacterium | reverse complement strand
CTCCGCGGTCGTCGGCCTCGCCGGCGGTCCCGGCCAGGCCGCCCTCCCGTTGGGCGAATTCATAGCCCAGGCGATCGCGCCGGCCCTGCACACGCGCGACCTGCTCCTCTTCGACCAGCGCGGCACGGGGACCTCGAGCCCGCTGCGCTGCCTGGCGCTGAGCTCCGCGTCGGCTTCGCGGGGCGCGAGCCCGAGCGAACTGATCGACCGCTGCGCCCGCGAAATCGGACCGGCGCGAGGCGACTTCACGACGAAGGAATCGGTCGAAGACATCGAGGCCCTCCGCCAGGCGGGCGGTTATGAAAAGCTCGTCCTCTACGGCACCTCCTACGGCACCAAGGTCGCGCTCGAGTACGCAGAGCGCTACCCGCAACACGTCGAAGCGCTGCTGCTCGACTCGACCGAGACGGCCGACGGGCCAGAAGCCTTCCACGTCAGCACGTTCAAGGCGATGGCACCCGCACTGCGCGAAATCTGCGCCGGACGCGGGTGCGCCGCCATCACGAGCAACCCGGCGGGCGATCTGGCCCGCCTGGTCGCGGCCCTCGCCCACCACCCGCTGAGAGGCCACGCCTACGATCGCAACGGCCGTCCTGCCAGCGTGTCGGTGACCCCGTCCGACCTCTACGGGCTGCTGCTCGCCGGCGATGAGAACCCGCTTCTGCGCGCCGCGGTCCCGGGTGCCGTCCACGCCGCCCTTCACCACGACCCCGCCGCGCTGCTGCGCCTCGCAGCGCTCGGCGGCTCGAACTCCTCAAGCGAAGAAAGCAGCGGTGTCGACGGCGTCCTGTTCTTCGACACCTCCTGCGAGGAGACGCCGTTCCCGTGGCAGCGAAGCGCGCCCGAAGCGACGCGCACCGTCGAAGCCGAAGCGGCGCTCAACGCGCTGCCGGCGTCGGACTTCTACCCCTTCGACCCGGAAGCCGGGCTGCTCGACCAGACGATCCCGCTGTGTGTCTCCTGGCCCGACGCGGCGCCGGCCCCGCCCGCCCAGGCGCCGCTGCCGAACGTCCCGACGCTGATCCTCTCCGGCGGCCAGGATCTGCGCACCCCCACCGAAAACGCCCGTCAGGTCGCCCAGCTGATCCCCGACGCCCAGATCCTGACCGTCCCCTACACCGGGCACTCGGTGCTCGGCAGCGACCCCAGCAGCTGCTCGGGCACCGCTCTGGGCGCGTTCTTCGCCGGCGCGCCCGTCGCGAGCTGCCCGGCGACCGTCAATCGCTTTCCGCCCGCGCGCCTGGCCCCGACGTCTCTGGCCGGCGTGAAGGGCACCGGAGCCTCGGGCGCCGCCGGCCGGACCGTGACGGCGTCGGTGGAGACGGTTCGCGACCTCGAGCGCATGATCCTGATCTTCGCCTTCGGCGAGGGCAAGGTGCCGGTCGGAGCGCGCTTCGGCGGCCTGCGCGGCGGCAGCGTGCGGGTGACGAAGTCGGTGACGATCCTCAACCACCTGAGTTACGTTCCAGGGGTCGAGCTGACCGGCGCGTTCTCCAACGACCTCCTGCTCAAAGGCCGCGGCACCGCGGCCAACCTCCGGATCAGCGGCACGGCGGCGAGCGCCGGCACGATCCGCTTCGCCGCCGGCCACCGCGTATCGGGCACTCTCGGCGGCCACCGTTTCGCGATGAGGATCGCCCCGGCCGGGACCTCCGGCACCGCGGCGGTCGGGACGCAGGCCGAATGGCCGACGCCCGCGCCCGCGATCCCGGCTCCGCCGAGGACCCGTCCGCGTTGAGCAACGCGCTCGCGACAGAGACCTCCCCCTACCTCCGCCAGCACGCCGAGAACCCGGTCGACTGGGTGCCGTGGGGACCCGAGGCGTTCCGGCGTGCGCGCGAGCGCGAAGTGCCCGTGCTGGTGTCGATCGGCTACTCCTCCTGCCACTGGTGCCACGTGATGGAGCGCGAGTCCTTCGAGGACGACGCGACGGCCGAGCTGATGAACGCGGAGTTCGTCTGCGTCAAGGTCGACCGGGAGGAGCGCCCCGACGTCGATGCGCTCTACATGGAGGCGGTCCAGGGCATGACCGGAAGCGGGGGCTGGCCGCTCAACGTCTTCGTGACGCCCGAGCAGCTGCCGTTCTACGGCGGCACCTACTTCCCGCCCGAGGCGCGGCACGGCATGCCCTCGTGGACGCAGGTCCTGCAGGCGATCGCCGAGACCTGGGCCGTCAACGGCGCCGAGATCCGCGCGGGCGGTGAGCGCCTGCGCGATCAGCTCTCGGCCGGCGCCCGCCTGACCCCCTCCGATGAGCCCCGGCAGGAGAGCTCGCTCGAGCACGCCGTGGAGAACCTGCGTCGGCTGCACGATCCCGTCAACGGCGGCTTCGGCGGCGCGCCGAAGTTCCCGCAGGCCTCGGTCATCGAGCTGCTGCTGCTCCGCGGCGAGGAGCAGATCGCCGTGCAGACGCTCCGCCGGATGGCCGGCGGGGGCATTCACGACGTGCTCGGCGGCGGCTTCGCGCGCTACAGCGTCGACGCCACCTGGACGGTGCCGCACTTCGAGAAGATGCTCTACGACAACGCCCTGCTCGCCCGCGCCTACCTCCACGGCTGGCAGGCCTCCGGCGATCCGCACCTGCTGGCCGTCTGCCACGACACGCTCGGCTGGGCGCTGCGCGAGATGCGCGGACCCGAGCACGGCTTCTACAGCGCGCTGGATGCCGACTCCGAGGGAGTCGAGGGCCGCTTCTACGTGTGGCGGGAGTCCGAGCTGCGCGATCTGCTGGACGCCGACGCCCCCGCCGCGATCGCGTGGCTGGGAGTCACCGAACAGGGCAACTTCCTCGACCCGCATGCCCCGCAGCCCGGCCTCAACGTGCTCCAGGACCGCGGGCCGCGCCCGACCCCGGAGGTGCGCGAGCGGATCCGCGCGACGCTCCTGCAGGCGCGCGAAGAGCGCCCGCGCCCGGCGCTCGACGACAAGCGCCTGACGAGCTGGAACGCGCTGATGGTCAGCGCGCTGGCGGACGCCGGCGCGGCGCTCGAGGGGGAAGCCGGGCTCCAGTACCTCGCGGCCGCCACGG
>JADGPM010000300.1 GCA_017882425.1 Solirubrobacteraceae bacterium | reverse complement strand
CCTACGGCCCGCAGATCCGCCAGGCCGCGGCGGCCTGGAACCGCAGCGGCGCACGCGTGCGGTTCGTCGCCGCCTCGCGGCGCCGCGCGAAGGTGCGGATCGTCTATGACGCGGTCGGGAACTTCGGCTTCTCGGGCGCCGCGCACGGCTTCGCCTCGATCGGCTACCAGCCCAACAGCAGCATCGAGCTCGGCCGCGGCTCCGCCGGCTCGATCGTGATCGGCGTGGTGGCGCACGAGCTCGGCCACATCCTCGGGCTCGCCCACGAGACGCGCCGCTGCGCGACGATGAACCCGGAGGTCTGGCAGCGCTGCGGCCTGGTCCTCCCCTGCACGATCCTGCAGGCCGACGACGTGCGCGGCGCGGTCGCCCGTTACGGCGGAACCGCCCGCAGACGCCCCACCGAGCTCTGCCCGCCCGCCCCGCAGGACCTGACGATCCACGCCGGCGCGACCGACGGAGGGGTTGAGGCGAGCTTCCGGCTGCCCAACCGCCCGACCGTCACGGGCTTCGTCGAGCGCCACTCGTTCAGCGGCTGCCCGAAACGCCCCACCGGCGCCGCCTTCGGCAGCAACGCCAAGCCCGGCCAGCAGGTGTTCCTCCCGATCACGCCCGACGGCAACCCCCACGCATACGCGGGCCGCAGGCTCTGCGTCCGCGTCTGGAGCGCCGGCCAGTTCGGGCGGATCAGCCCGCACGCCGTCACCGCGCAGAGCACGTTCAACCCGGGCCTGCCACCCGCGCCGACGACCCTCACGGCGACCGCGGTGGACGGCGGCCGCGTCACCCTCACCGCGGCGCTGTCGCCCGCCACCAGCCCGCGCGAGTACGTCGTCGCGTGGGCCGCCGGTGACACCTGCCCCGCCACGCCGGGGGCCGCCGACGACGCCCACCGCCTCGACGCCGGCACCCTCGACGGCGGGGCGGTCACGCTCACCCTCGCCGAGAAGGGCCCGCACTGCATCGCCGTCTGGGCCAGGGACCGCTGGGGCGCGCTCAGCGCGGCGCCCGCAACCACCCAGGTCGTCGCGATCCTACGGCGCCCGCCGTCGGCCGCCTTCACGCCGCTCGGCGGCTTCGGCGCGATCAGCGACGGCTCGAACGCGATCCAGTTCACCGACACCTCCGCCGACCCCGACGGGCAGATCGTCAGCCGCACGTGGGACTTCGGCGACCCGGGCTCCGGCGCGGGCAACAGCTCATCGGCCGCAAGCCCGACCCACACCTACGCCGCAGCCGGCAGCTACGCGGTCACGCTGACCGTCACCGACGACGACGGCCTCACCGACACGACGACCGGCGACGTCGAGATCAGCGGCTAGCCGACGCTCGCAGGTTCCCGCACGCGCCCGTGCTCGGCCGCTGCATGCGCCGCCTCATCCCGCAGCACCGCATCCGGCGTCGTCGGCCCGAACTCCTCGCGCGCCCGCGTGCGTCGCTGCTCGCGCCACATGATCAGCGCGGGCACCAGCGCGGCGGCCACGAGGAACAGCGACCACCAGTACGTATTGCCGAACGCCGTCGCGATCGGGTCGGCCAGCTTCGCACGCGCACCCGCCGGCAGCGACTGCGCCGCCGCCTCGCCGCCGCCCGCCCCCGACCCCACCGCGCCCGGCACGGCGTCGGCGATCTGCCGCTGCAGCACGACCGCCAGCACCGCCGTCCCGATCGAGCCGCCGATCCGCTGCAGCACGTTGAGCATCGGGGTCGCGCGCGGCACCTGGCTCGTCTCGAGCAGGGCGTAGGCGCTCGCCATCGCCGGCATCATCGTGAAGCCCAGCCCGACCCCCCGAACCACGAGAGCGAACGCCAGGAGCGCATACGAGGTCGACCCGGTCACCTGCGTGAACGGCAGCGTCCCGACGATCAGCGTCAACAGCCCCGCCACGACCACCGGTCCGCCGCCGATGCGATCCGTCAGCCGCCCCGAATAGCGCATCGCGATCGCCGCGCCGATGCCCTGCGGCGCCAGCAGCAGCCCGGCCTGCAGCGGCGAGAGCCCGCGATCGATCTGGTAGTAGAGCGGCAGCAGCAGCATCCCGCCGAACAGCGCCGCGCCGACGAGCATCACGGTCGCCGCCGACGCGCTGAAGCCGGTGCTGCGCATCAGCCGCACGTCGACGATCGGGAAGTCGTGGAACCACGAGCGGCGCGCGAACGCGATCACGAGCCCGGAGCCGACGAGGATCGGCAGCCACACCTTCACGCCCGTCACCGACCCGCTCGAGGCGACCTCGCTCAGGCCGTAGACGATCGAGGCGATGCCGGGGGAGAGCAGCGCCAGGCCGACGAGGTCCAGGCGCGCCCCGCTGCGGCCCGCCGCGCGCTCGGAGGGCAGCAGCCGTGCCGCCATCACCAGGCCCGCGATCCCCACCGGCAGGTTCACGAAGAAGATCCAGCGCCAGGAGAGGTTGTCGATCAGCAGACCGCCGATCACCGGGCCGAACACCGGCGCGAGCAGCATCGGCACGCCGACGACGCTCATCACGCGCCCCATGTGCCGCGGGCCCGCCGCCTGGGCGAGCGTGATCATCCCGACCGGCATGATCATGCCGCCCGCCAGGCCCTGCAGGACGCGGAAGGCGATCAGCGAGTCGGCGCTCCAGGCCAGGCCGCACAGCGCGCTCGTCGCGACGAAGCCGGCGACGACGGTCATCCACACGCGCTTGGGACCGAAGCGCTCGGCGGCCCAGCCGGTCAGCGGGATCACGGTCGCGAGCGCGAGCAGGTAGCCGGTCGAGACCCACTGGATCGTCGCCAGCGGCGAGTGCAGATCCTTCGAGAGCGTGTCGAGCGCGACGTTGACGATCGTCGTGTCGAGGATCGACATGATCGCCCCGATCACGACGACGATCGCGATCGCCTTGACCTCCGGGGAGAGCTTGTTGTCCTCGTTCATCGCGCGGCTTCGGCCTCCGCCGCGCCGCTGCCGTCGCCATTCGACGAGGGCAGCACGTCGCTCGCCCCGTAGGTGCCCGCGAACACGGCGGCCTCGTCGAACGCCTCGAGCTCGGACGCGGTCAGCGTCGTCTCGATCGACCGCACGCCCGGCCTCGGCACGAGCGACGCGGCGCCGAGCGCGATGATCGCTCCGACCCCGCTCATCAGGAACGCGTTCGTGTAGCCGCTCTCGCCGGGCAGCCCGGACGCGGAGGCCGATGCGGTGAGGATCGCCGCGGCGACCTGGCCGCCGATCGCCCCGCCGATCGAGCGCACGATCGTGTTGACGCCGCTCGCCACGCCGGTCATCTCCTGCGGCGCCGCATCGACGACGAGGTTCGCCATAGCCGCGAACGCCAGGCCGATGCCCAGGCCGAGCACGGCGCCGCCGAGGAAGATCTGCCACGGCTGGGCGTGCAGTGCGGCGAGCAGGAAGTACGCGATGCCCGAGGCCACCGTGCCGAGCTTCAGCGGCAGGCGCGAGCCGCGCTTCGTCGAGATCCGCCCGGACAGCGGCCCGGAGAAGAGCATCAGCAGCGCGCTCGGCAGCAGGTACAGGCCGCTCAGCGTCACGCTCGCGCCGAACCCGTAGCCCGTCGACGTGGGTGCCTGCACGAGCTGCGGGATCAGGATGTAGGAGCCGAACATCGCGAAGCCGATCGCGAACGCGGACAGGTTCACCGTCCACATCGCCTTCTG
>JADGPM010000061.1 GCA_017882425.1 Solirubrobacteraceae bacterium | reverse complement strand
GCCCCAGTGACGCGACGGTCTGGAGCGTGAGCTGAGCGCCGCCCGCTCCAACCGGCCCAGCGGTGGCGGCCGGCACCGTCTGCGGGAACGACGTGGCCCAGTTCGAGACGTAGAGCGTGACGAGGACAGCCACCACCACGATGGCCGCGCCGACGCCGATGACCTTCTGTGCCATCTTCACCCAGCCTCCCCACAGGCCCCGCCCCGGTTAGGTATACACCTCTGTCGAGGCGCGTGGTGATTTTTTGTAGGAGTGCGGAGCTACTGCGGTAGGGCAGCGAGCAGGCCGGCGCTCGTCTGGGGCCCCGTGAGCCGCTTGACGATCCGGCCCCGCGCGTCGAGGATCACGGTCGTGGGCAGCCCCACAAGGCCGTAGCGGCGGCCCGTGTCTCCGCTGTCGTCCTCGAGATTGGTGAACGTCCAGTGGTGCCTGCGAACGAACGCGACCGCGTCGGCATGGCTGTCTGACCAGTCGAGCCCCACGAGGCCGGCACGACCGTGCAGCGCTTTCGCGAGGCGCGCGAACTGCGGCGCCTCCTTGATGCACGGGCCGCACCAGCTGGCCCACATGACGATGATCGCCGGACGTCCGCGGAGGCTCGCGAGGGTCGTCTGCGACCCGACGAGCACCCGCGTGGGCAGCGGCGGCGCAGGGCTCGGATGAGCGGTCGGCGTTCCGCTCAGCACCAGTACCAGCGCCCCGGCGGCGAGCGCCGCAACGACCCCGATGGCCAAACGGAGCATCGGGCGATCCTAGGGCACGGCCCCCCGGGAGAGGCGGCGACGCGCCCGCGACAACGCCTAGACTGCGCCGAGGATGCCCGGCGAGGAGGGTCAACGGCACAGGCGGGTCTGGACGGGCCTGCTCCCGCCGCTGCTCCTGCTGGTGGTGGTGCTGGGGGCGTTCGGCCTCCTGCTCATTCACCGCTCGAGCGGGACGAGCCTGCCTGGAGGGGCTCAGGAGAACCCGGCGGGCAACGGATACGACGCGACACTGGCCAGGCCCGCAAAGCTCGCGCCGGCTCTGGCGCTGAGAAACCACCTCGGCCAGCCGGTGAACCTCACCTCCTACCGAGGCAAGGCTGTCCTCGTGACGTTCCTGTACACAAATTGTCCGGACGTGTGCCCGCTGATCACCGATAACCTGCGCGCGGCGCAGACCCAGCTCGGGGCGAAGGCCTCGCAGGTGCAGATCATCGCGGTGTCCGTCGACCCTCATGGAGACACGCGCGCTGCGGTCGCCTCCTTCCTCGCGCATCACCGGATGGTCGGCCGCATGCAGTACCTCATCGGATCGCCCGCCCAGCTCGGCCGGACCTGGAAGGCGTGGAACGTCGGGTCAACGCGCGACGCGAGCAGCCCCGCGCTGGTCGCCCACTCGGCACTGGTCTACGGGATCACGGCCAGCGGGAAGCTGACGACGATCTATCCGTCCTCGTTCACTCCCTCACAGATCGTTCACGACGTACCCGTGCTCGCATCGCGCTGAGGGCCGCCGGGTCGCGCGGCGGCACGTCCAGGCGATGCGGATCTGTCGCGGTGCTGCCGGCGGATGCGAGTCTGCTCGCGTGTCCCTGGAACGCCTACCCGACGTCGAGCCGCCGCCGGAGATGGTGGTCTCGGCCGGGCCGATCGTCAGCGCAGCGCACGCGACGCGCGGAGCCGGCTCGCCGTCCCGCCGGACCGGTCGACACCGACCGCGCTCGCGCGGATGGCCACCGGACCGCCCTGCTTCAGGCGCAGCGTGAGCGTCCGGCGAACCAGACCGGGCCGCAGGCTCGCGCGGCTGATCACCGCGGTGGCGTGCGCGACCGCGCGACCGCCCCGCACGGCGACGAGCGCGAAGACGACGCTGCCCCCGCGTACGCCGGACAGCGCACGGACGCCCACTGTGGCCCGGACGGCGGTGCCCCTGCGTGAGGCGGACAGCGCCAGGCCGCGCACGAGCGCCCGTCGCACCGTGCGGTTCCCAAGCGCGACGCGGCGGACCGCCCCGCTGCGCGCGCGGATCCGGACGGTCAGCCGGCGCTGGCCGGTGAGGTTCGCCCACGCCGGCGCCGCCTCGAGGCGCTCGTCGGCGCCGAGCGGCACGTCGGCCTCGAACGTCCCGGGCAGCGCTCCCCGTCCGGCCGCCGCGAACCGCAGCCGGACCCGCGTCGCCGGTCCGCGGTTGGTGAGCGTCAGGGTGTGCCGGCCGGCGTCGAAGGCGATGCCCGCGTGCGCGCCCGCGCCGGCCAGCGTCGCCTCGCCCGTGCGGACCGTCCCGTCCTTCAGCGAGGCCTGAAGCTCGAGGTCGAGCGTCGCCGCGCCCGTCGCACGGTAGTCGACGCCGTTCCCGCCGACCGGCGTGGCGAGGTGCCCCGCTCCGCGCCCGGTCGCGCGCACACGGGCCTGCAGCCCGCCGCCCATGAGCGTCATGTCCGCGGCGCCCTTGTCCGACGGCGTCACCGTCAGGTCGTATGCCCGGCGGCGATCGACCTCGTACCCGCGCGGGGCGGTCGTGCCCGGCGCGTCGTAGCTGATGACGGGCGCGACACCGCGGGGAAGGGCGCCGCTCTGGCTCGCTGCGGCTCCCGCGGGCGCGATCCCCGTCGCTGAGCCGCTGCCGAGGATGATCACCACGGCCCCATCGGTGGCGACGGGAAGGGTCGGCGTCTCGGGGATCTGCCGGACGGAGTAGTCGAAGAGGCCCGCGTTGGTGCCGGTCCAGGGCGTTCCGTCGGTGTTGCGCAGGTTGTCGAATTCCCAGTCCCCGTTGCTCCGCACGAGGATGGTGCTGCCGTCATCCGCCGTGGCGTGCGCGGCCGGGTTCCCCGCCTCGGTGGTGGTGAACGGGACGTTGTTGTCCCACACGCGGATGCGGTAGGACCCGGGCGGATCACCCGCGCGGGTCTCGGTGTCGTAGGCGACCACCGCGTGGCCGGCACCGTTGCGCACGAGGCTCACGATCGGCGGGTCGCCGGCGGCGAGGTGGGCCGCGATGTCCGCACGCGTGCTCGCCGGCGTGCGCGCACCGATCGCGCCCGCCGTCATCTGCTGCCAGGAGAGGGCCATCATCTCGCTGCTGGCCTGCGCCTGATGCTGGACGTCGATGTAGTGGTTCAGCGCGTGCGTGTCTGCGAGCCCCCAGAGCGTCCGCGCGCCCGCCGGGGCGAACGTCGACAGCGACCTCTGGCCGATGGCGATCCGGCGGCTCGCCAGAGAGAAGCCGAAGCACGAGCCGTTGCCGGTGGTGAGCAGCCGGTTGGCGGCGGGCAGGAAGGCCAGCAGCAGCGGATTCGGGATGCCCGTCGGCACCGGGCAGTGAAAGCGCAGCGGCTCGCACAGGTCGATGCTGATGAACATCTGATCGCCGAAGGTCTCCTCCCACTGGAAGAAGTCCCCGCCGGGCACGCCGAGGAAGCCGGGGCCCTCGTACGCGTTGTTCGGGAAGGCGAAGCCGCTGGTCGAACGGAACGTGCCGACGTCGACGGGCGCGGAGGCGCCCGTCTGCCCGGCCGGGGTGGTGACGGTGATCGGTCCGCGGGCGGCGAGCCGGGGGACGCGGACCTGCATCCGCGTCGTGGTGGCGCCGTCGAGCGGCGCAACAGCGGGAGCGCCGCTGAAGGCGACCGTGGTGCCGGGGCAGAACCCGCGGCCCTCGATCGTCACGAGCGAACCCGGCTGGAGCAGCTGCGGTGCGCTGGTGATGCCGCTGACGATGGCGTCGACCAGCGGGCCGGTGTAGGTGATCGGCGCGTAGGGCCGGCTCGTCGGCAGGCTTCCGGTGGCGGCGATCAGGCGCACGTTTGCGGACCCGCTGTGCGCAGAGGCGTCGCGGGTGTACGTCGCGACCGTCCGCTGGGCGGATCCCGGGCTCAGCGACGCCGGGTCGAAGCCCACGCTGATGCCCGGCTCCAGTCCGCCTCCGGCGCCTGGGCTGTAGGCGCTGAGGCTCACAGCACCGTTGACGCCCGGAGCGCGGGTCAGCGTGTAGGGAATGGCGACGCTCGAGCACGGCGGAAGATCGTGCGAGGCCGTGTCATCGGCGGTGAGCCCGAGCGCCGCCGCGGAGGCCGCGGTGCGCGAGATCGCCCGCGTGCCGGGCGTCCCGTTCGCGGAGATCGTCGCCACCGAGCTCGACGGGAACGTCAGCTCCGGTGACGACAGGGTCATCGTCGTCGTCGCGCCGCTCGCGGGGTTGGGCGAGAACGAAGCGGTCACGCCGCTGGGGAGTCCGGAGGCGGAGAACGTGACCGGCCCGGTGAAGTTCGAGCGGCTGATGTCGATCGGGACGTCGACGGTGCCCCCGACCGGGTCGGTGATCGTCCCCGTCGTCGTGGAGGAGATCTGGAAGTCGGCTGGCGGCGGCGCGACGGGGTCGGTCCAGGTGAGCGCGTCGACCAGCAGCAGCTGCCCCGCCTCCTGGACGGGGACGCTGAGCTTGACGAAGCCGATCGCCTGCGCGCCGCCGTCGACGCTCAGCACGGTCCAGTTGATGTCGGTGTTGCTGATCGTCTTGGTGTCGGAGGTGATGAGCTGGCCCGTGAGCGTGTACGCGCTGAGGGTCAGGTGGCCGCTGAACGTGCCGGCGCTGGGGTCGGTGATGTTGTACGCGCGCACGCTCACCGACTGGCGAGCGGAGGCGAAGACGCCGATCGCCTCGGCCTGCGGGAACTCCGTGCCGCCGCTGGTCGAGATGTTCAGCGAGTGCGTCCCGTTGTAGGCCACCGGCGACTCGATCGTGGGCAGGGCGGAGGCGCCGCTGACGCCGGCGAAGGTGCCCGTGAAGAAGCTGACGCCGGCGAACTGGCTGGACACCGCGGTGCCGAGGCTGAGGGCGGGCGAGTCGAACCCCGTGTTGCCGTCGGCGAGCGCCGTACCGGCGCTGCCAAGGAGGCCGGCGATGCCCAGCGCGACGAGCACGCCGAGGCGCATCGATCGCGAGGCTCTGCGCACTCCGGGCTGCAGCATGGACCGTTCTCTCGTCGCTGGGTGGAACCTAGTGGAGCGGGAGGGGCGGACGCGAGGCGTATGGCCGGATGGAGACCTCGACGAACGCTTGAGCCTTGAGGCACGGGCCCCGCGGCTGCCGTCAGGGGGTTCACCGCACCCAGGAGCCGGCCGGCACGTGTGGATGGAAGGCGCGCTCACCGCCGAGCGGGTCGCCAGGATCCAACCGGCGCTCGAGCCCCGCGTGCCAGACGCCGTGGCGGTGGACGGCCTCGCAGAGCAACTCGGCGTACGGCTCGTCCGGGGCGTCGACGCCGAAGCCGTACAGCAGTTCGGGGCCCAGGACGGACGCAGCCTCGGCGCGACCACGGACCAGCCGCCGGAAGTCGCTGCGCACCACCTGGCTGCGATGCTCGGCGAGCGCTGCGAGCTGATGCTCGAGCAGCTCCTCGGCGAACGGAAACCAGAGCGTCGGCCGCGGCAGGGCGCCCCAGATGCTCCACAGCCACAGGCGCCGCTCGACGCCGGACGTTTCGATGGCCTGGGCGATCGAGCCGGCGATCGCCACGTGCGCGGGGTGCACATCACGCGGTGACGGGCCGCTGACCACGTCGACCCCCTGCAGGTGGGCGGGCAGAGCGTCGGCCAGCAGTGAGGCAGCAGTGTGCAGGTCGTCCCGCTCACCGACACTCATGTCCAACGGCGCGGCGTCGATCAGCTCCAGCCCGGCGACTCGGCAACAGCGAACGAGCTCGTCGCGGCGACGCTCATGATCATCGCGACGCCCGAGCGTCACCGGATAGACCCGAACCTCGTGGCCGGCGCGGGCCAGCGCGACGTGGGCGGCACCCGCGCCGAGGATCTCGTCGTCGGGGTGGGGGGCGACGGCGAGCAGGCGCATACCGTTCGAGGTCCCGAGCGCCGTCGTCAGAACCCGCGCTGCACGCCGGTCCGCCGCAGCACCGACTCCGAGTAGGCCCACGAGCGGGCGTGGAGGATCGGGTCGTCCGAGCACTCGATCCCGTCGACGACGCGGGTCGGGTCGAAGACGAGGACGTCGCCGTCCCGCTCGCGGTCGAACGCCAGGCCGGTCAGCTCGAGCCGGCCGATCGCGACGCGCTCGCGCTCGGGCGGCCACGCGGCCGTGGGGTCGTCCAGCGGGTCGGCGTCCCGTGCGATGACGGCGACGAGCGTGAAGCCCGCCGGCGCGGCGGCGAGACGGTCGGCGAGGTCGGTCTGCAGGTAGTCCGGGCCGCGCCCGGCGGCCTCATCGGGCTCGAGGCCGTCGCCCGGCGTGTCCGGCTCCAGCGCCCAGCGCACCCATGTCCCCTCTCCGGCCGCGTTGACCAGCCGGAACGCGTGGAGCCCGTTGTAGGTGCACTCGAGGTAGCTCGCCGGAGCCCCGGCGCCGAGCGCGGCCTGGATCGCCGGCAGCGCCTCAGGGTGCGCCTCGAGGAACTGCCCGACCTTGGCGAAGTCCGGCCGGCCCGTCTGCGGATCGGGCTTGCGCGCGCGCGTGAAGGCCAGGAAGTCCTCCGGCGTGCGGACGAAGAACACCGGGAGCGTGAGCGCGACGATGTCGGTCGCCGTGCCGTCCGGAAGGTCGAACGTCACCGCCATCCCGCGCCCGTCGACCTCGCTGTCCGGGCTCGCGGGCTGTCCGCTGCCGTTGGAGAACCGGACCCGTGCGTCGACCGGCGCACCCTGGAGATGGCCGGCGCGGCTGAGCTCGGCGGCGGCGCTCGTCGCCGTGAACGTCGCGGCGCAGAGCGTGCCCTTGGCGTGCGTGGCGCGCTCGCCGCCGTGGCGGCCGTAGAGGTCGCCGATCGCGTCGATCGCCTCCGTCGCCCAGCGGCCGAGGTCGAGGTCTCCCATCGGGGAGAGCCTATGCCCCGTGCCGGGGCTCACGCCATGCGCGCGAGCTCGACCGGGTCGTGGGAGCAGAACAGCGTGACCTCGTCGCCGTGGTCGCGCGCGAGCTCGGCGAGGCGGTCGGCGTTGGCCTGCCGCGCGCGGGCGTCGTGCGAGTTGATGCGGTGATAGGCGCGGCGCGCCGGCGTGGAGACCGGCGGCGAGGCGACCTC